>NZ_RCOD01000004.1:97222-123103 GCF_004307505.1 Pseudomonas sp. Sample_11 | reverse complement strand
TATCGCGTGCCCGCGTCTACGTGCTGAAAAGCCTCGACGAAGCGGCGCTGCGCAAGCTGGTACATCGCGCGCTGACCGAGGAGCGTGGGCTGGGAGAGCGCAACCTGACCCTGAGCGATGAAGGTTTTCAGATGCTGCTGTCCGCCGCTGATGGTGATGGCCGGCGTCTGCTCAATCTGTTGGAAAACGCCTCTGATCTGGCCGAAGACAACAGCGAAATCGGCATCGAGCTTTTGCAAAGTCTGCTGGGCGATACGCGCCGACGTTTCGACAAGGGCGGTGAAGCGTTCTACGACCAGATCTCGGCCCTGCACAAATCGGTGCGCGGCTCCAACCCTGACGGCGCGTTGTACTGGTTTGCGCGGATGATCGACGGCGGCTGCGATCCGCTTTATCTGGCCCGGCGCGTGGTGCGCATGGCCAGCGAAGACATCGGCAATGCCGATCCGCGTGCGCTGAGCCTGTGCCTGGCGGCGTGGGAAGTGCAGGAGCGTCTCGGCAGCCCCGAGGGCGAATTGGCAGTCGCCCAGGCCATTACTTATCTGGCCTGCGCACCGAAGAGCAATGCGGTGTACATGGGCTTCAAAACCGCGCTGCGCGCAGCGGCTGAGAACGGCTCGCTGGAAGTCCCGCTGCACCTGCGCAATGCCCCGACCAAGCTGATGAAGCAATTGGGTTATGGCGACGAATACCGCTACGCCCACGACGAGCCGGACGCTTATGCCGCCGGCGAAGACTATTTTCCGGAAGAACTCGAGCCGATTCCGTTCTATCAGCCAGTGCCCCGTGGCCTGGAGTTGAAGATCGGCGAAAAGCTCAATCACCTCGCTCAACTCGATCGTCTGAGCCCTCGGCAGCGGAGAAGATAGTGGTTCCATTGATCCTTGCAGTGTCGGTCGGCGGTGTTGCCGGCACCTTGTTGCGCTTCGCCACCGGTAATTGGGTCAGCGCCAATTGGCCGCGGCACTTCTATACCGCGACGCTGGCCGTTAATATCGTGGGCTGCCTGCTGATTGGCGTGTTGTACGGCCTGTTTCTGATACGCCCGGAGGTGCCGATCGAGGTGCGCGCCGGGTTGATGGTCGGCTTCCTCGGGGGGCTGACGACTTTTTCATCCTTTTCACTGGATACGGTGCGCCTGCTGGAAAGCGGGCAAGTGTTGCTGGCCCTGGGCTACGCCGCACTCAGCGTATTCGGCGGGCTGCTCGCGACGTGGGCCGGCCTGTCCCTGACCAAACTTTGATAACGAGAAACCGACATGCTCGATTCCAAACTGTTACGTAGCAACCTTCAGGACGTAGCGGACCGCCTGGCTTCCCGTGGCTTTGCCCTAGACACCGCGCGCATCGAAGCGCTGGAAGAACAGCGCAAGACCGTCCAGACCCGCACCGAAGCACTGCAGGCTGAACGTAACGCGCGCTCCAAATCCATCGGTCAGGCCAAGCAGCGCGGCGAAGACATCGCGCCGCTGATGGCGGACGTCGAGCGCATGGCGGGCGAGTTGAGCGCTGGCAAGGTCGAGCTGGATGCGATCCAGACCGAACTCGATTCGATCCTGTTCGGTATCCCGAACCTGCCGCACGAGTCGGTTCCGGTCGGCAAGGACGAAGACGACAACGTCGAAGTGCGCCGCTGGGGCACGCCGACTCAGTTCGATTTCGAAGTCAAAGACCACGTTGCCCTCGGCGAAAAGTTCGGCTGGCTGGACTTTGAAACCGCCGCCAAGCTGTCCGGCGCGCGCTTTGCGCTGTTGCGTGGCCCGATCGCGCGGCTGCATCGCGCACTGGCGCAGTTCATGATCAATCTGCATGTCACCGAACATGGCTACGAAGAGGCTTACACGCCGTATCTGGTTCAGGCTCCGGCGCTGCAAGGCACCGGCCAGTTGCCGAAATTCGAAGAGGATCTGTTCAAGATTGCCCGCGAAGGCGAAGCCGATCTGTACCTGATCCCGACCGCCGAAGTGTCGCTGACCAACATCGTTGCCGGCGAAATCGTCGATTCGAAACTGCTGCCGATCAAATTCGTCGCCCATACCCCATGCTTCCGCAGCGAAGCCGGTGCGTCGGGCCGCGACACGCGTGGCATGATCCGCCAGCACCAGTTCGACAAAGTCGAAATGGTCCAGATCGTCGAGCCATCGCAATCGATGGAAGCGCTGGAAGGCCTGACTGCCAACGCCGAAAAGGTTCTGCAACTGCTCGGCCTGCCTTACCGCACCCTGGCGCTGTGCACCGGCGACATGGGCTTCAGCGCGGTCAAGACCTATGACCTGGAAGTGTGGATTCCGAGCCAGGACAAATACCGCGAAATCTCCTCGTGCTCCAACTGCGGCGACTTCCAGGCGCGGCGCATGCAGGCGCGTTTCCGCAACCCGGAAACCGGCAAGCCCGAGCTGGTGCACACCTTGAACGGTTCCGGCCTGGCGGTCGGTCGTACTCTGGTTGCCGTGCTGGAAAACTACCAGCAGGCCGACGGTTCTATCCGCGTACCGGACGTGCTCAAGCCGTACATGGGTGGCCTCGAGGTCATCGGCTAAATGAAATATCTGCCGCTGTTTCACAACCTGCGCGGCAGTCGTGTGTTGGTTGTCGGTGGGGGGGAAATTGCCTTGCGCAAATCCCGCCTGCTGGCCGATGCCGGTGCGCTGCTGCGGGTGGTCGCACCTGAAATCGAAACGCAACTGGCTGAACTGGTCGCTGCCAGCGGCGGTGAATGCCTGTTGCGCGGTTACGCCGAAACGGATCTGGACGGTTGCGGGCTGATCATTGCCGCTACCGACGACGAAACGCTCAACGCGCAAGTCTCCACCGATGCCCACCGCCGTTGCGTGCCGGTCAACGTGGTCGATGCGCCGGCCTTGTGCAGCGTGATCTTCCCGGCGATCGTCGATCGCTCGCCGTTGATCATCGCTGTGTCCAGCGGCGGCGATGCGCCGGTACTGGCGCGTCTGATCCGCGCGAAAATCGAAACCTGGATTCCTTCCACTTACGGTCAGTTGGCAGGGTTGGCTGCGCGTTTTCGCAATCAGGTGAAAAACCTGTTTCCGGATGTTCAGCAGCGTCGCGGCTTCTGGGAAGACGTTTTCCAGGGCCCGATTGCCGATCGTCAACTGGCCGGGCAGGGCGCTGAAGCCGAGCGCCTGTTGCAGGCCAAGGTCGATGGCGAGCCCATGGTCACCACTGGCGAGGTTTATCTGGTCGGTGCCGGCCCCGGTGATCCGGATCTGTTGACCTTCCGCGCACTGCGCCTGATGCAGCAAGCCGATGTGGTGCTCTATGACCGCCTTGTGGCACCGGCGATTCTCGAGTTGTGCCGTCGCGATGCCGAGCGGGTGTATGTCGGCAAGCGTCGTTCTGACCACGCAGTGCCGCAGGATCAGATCAATCAGCAACTGGTCGATCTGGCCAAGGCCGGCAAGCGTGTGGTGCGGTTGAAGGGCGGCGATCCGTTTATCTTCGGGCGCGGTGGCGAAGAGATTGAAGAGCTCGCGGCCCACGGTATTCCATTCCAGGTGGTCCCGGGCATTACGGCGGCCAGCGGTTGCGCTGCTTATGCGGGGATCCCGCTGACCCACCGTGACCATGCGCAGTCCGTGCGGTTTGTCACTGGCCACTTGAAGGATGGTTCCACCGATCTGCCATGGGCCGATCTTGTCGCCCCGGCGCAGACGCTGGTGTTCTACATGGGCCTGGTGGGTTTGCCGATCATCTGTGAGCAGTTGATCAAGCATGGTCGCGCGGCGGATACCCCGGCGGCGTTGATTCAGCAGGGCACTACAGTCAATCAGCGGGTTTTCACCGGCACGCTGGCGGATCTTCCGCGAATGGTGGCGGAGCATGAAGTGCATGCGCCAACTCTGGTGATCGTCGGCGAAGTGGTGCAACTGCGCGAGAAACTGGCGTGGTTTGAAGGGGCTCAGGCGCAAATCTGAGTCAAAGCAAAAAGATCGCAGCCTTCGGCAGCTCCTACAGGGAACGCATTCTCATGTAGGAGCTGCCGAAGGCTGCGATCTTTTGCTTTTGTGGTTAGCCCCTGCGCCAAACCCCTTTCCCGCTCAGCCGCGCCCGGTCATGGGCCACAGTGAAATCCTGCTCCGGCCCCTTCGGCACCACGCCGGTCGGGTTGATGGTCTTGTGGCTGCCATAGTAGTGATGCTTGATGTGCTGGAAATCCACGGTTTCGGCAATTCCCGACCACTGATACATCTCGCGCAGCCAGTTCGACAGGTTCGGGTAATCGGCAATCCGCCTAAGGTTGCACTTGAAGTGCCCGTGATACACCGCGTCGAAACGAATCATCGTGGTAAACAGGCGCACGTCGGCCTCGGTCAGGTATTCCCCGCTCAGGTAGCGATTGGCACCCAGCAGTTGCTCCAGATGATCCAGTTCGGCGAATACTTCGTCGAAAGCCTGTTCGTAGGCCTGCTGCGAAGTAGCGAATCCGGCGCGGTAGACACCGTTGTTCACCGCCGGGTAGATCCGCTCGTTCAGCGCATCGATTTCGTTGCGTAGCGGCGCCGGGTACAAGTCCAGATCGTTGCCAGTGATCCCGTCGAAGGCGCTGTTGAACATGCGGATGATTTCCGCCGATTCATTGCTGACGATGCGCTTGAGTTTCTTGTCCCACAACACTGGCACCGTCACGCGCCCGGTGTAGTCAGGCGTATCAGCCGTATACCGCTGGTGCATGAAGTCGAAGCCATCGAGTTTGTCGCCGGTCGAGCCTAGCGCTTTGTCGAAAGTCCAGCCGTTTTCCAGCATCAGCCAGCTGACCACCGACACGTCGATCAGACTTTCCAGACCTTTCAGTTTGCGAAAAATCAGCGTGCGATGCGCCCAAGGGCAGGCGAGGGAAACATAGAGGTGATAGCGCCCGGCTTCGGCAGTGAAACCGCCTTCACCGCTGGGGCCTGGCTGACCGTCGGCGGTCACCCAGTTGCGGCGTTGCGCTTGTTCGCGCTGGAACGCGCCGTCCTTGCTGCTTTCGTACCACTTGTCCTGCCAGTGGCCGTCGACGAGTAAACCCATGATCAAGACTCCCAAAACCAATATTCGTTGGAGTCGAGTCTATTCCGATGAGTTCGAACAAAAAGCGCAAAGATCGGGCGCTAATGATCGGTTAGATCGATGTGTTGCGCGCCGCCCAATACTGCTCGGCGGTAGCGAAGGCCTGTTCGCGATTCTGACCGAGACCGCGCAGGGCGAGGGCCATGGTCGCAATCAAAGCCATTTGCGGGTAACTGTCGACCACATCGCCACGCCACACGGCTTTCAAGTGCTCGATGTCCAGCGAGGCGGGTTTGACGTGGCGCTGCGCTGACAGCTGCGGCCATTCTTCGTCCCAGCTCTGACCGCCGCTGGTGCCATAAAGGTGGCTGGTGGCGTCGGGGTTGATCTCGATTTCACCGCCATCGCCCTTGACCACAATTGCCGTGTCGCCGAGCAAGCCGCTGGCATCGCGATGTACCGCCTGGTAACCCGGGTGAAAAATGCTTTGCAGGCCGCAGCGTGCGCCCAACGGATTGAGAATCCGCGCCAGCGAGTGGATCGGCGACCGCAGGCCCAAGGTATTGCGCAGGTCGATCATCTTTTGCAACTGCGGCGCCCAGTCCACCAGCGGCATAAACGCCAGACCGCCGTTGTCCAGTGCCGCGCCGACCTGCTGCCAATTGCGGCACAGGGGAATGTTCAGTTCGCCCAGCAGTTGTTCGCTGTACAGACGCCCGCCCGTGTGTGCGCCGCCGCCATGCATGAAGATGCGCACGCCGTTTTGCGCCAGGCACTTGGCCGCCAGCAGATACCACGGCAGGTGGCGTTTTTTGCCGGCGTAGGTCGGCCAGTCCAAGTCGACATTCAATGCGGGCGCGTGCAAGCGTGCGCGCAGGGCTTCGGTGAAACCGGCCATTTCTTCGGCACTTTCTTCCTTGTGCCGCAGCAACATCAGGAAGGCACCCAGTTGCGTATCTTCGACTTTGTCATCGAGCACCATGCCCATGGCCTCGCGGGCTTCTTCGCGTGTCAGGTCGCGGGCGCCGCGCTTGCCCTTGCCGAGAATGCGCACGAATTGCGCGAACGGATGCTCGGCAGGCGTTTCGAGGGTCAAAGCTGGAAAATCGTTCATAGGCAATTCGTCGGTTTGGGCAGGCCCGCCAGTTTCGCGGCGAGTTTGGCAGGGGTGCCTTTGAACAGTCGGTTCAGGTGCAGGCTGTTGCCTTTGTCCGCGCCGAGTTTCAACGCGGTGTACTTGATCAGCGGCCGCGTGGCCGGCGATAGCTGAAATTCGGCGTAGAAGCTACGCAGAAGCTCAAGGACTTCCCAGTGTTCGGGCGTCAACTCGATGTCTTCGGCGGCGGCGAGGGCGCTGGCGACTTCAGCCGACCAGTCGCTGAGGTCAACGAGAAAGCCGTCCTTGTCCAGTTCGATGGCGCGGGCGCCGACGGTCATTGAATTCATAGCCAGCTGTTGACCTTGGCGTGATGGATCGACAGTTCGACGAAGGCCGGGTAATCGATGGCCTCGGCCCAGTCTGGAACCTCGATCGCACGCGCCTGTGCGTCCTCAACCAATACGAACAGATTGATTGGTCGCTCTTTCAGAGCGGAGAACGGCGCAGTGTCCGGTTGCAGCGCATACACCGCATCGCCGGACAACAACACGGCGTCGGCGCTGCCGAGCAGGCGCAGGCAACTGCTCAGGCGATCGTCGCCGAACGGGGAATGAGACAACACATGCAAAGTCGACATCAGAGGGTGATCACCTGATCGTAACGGTCAATAAGGGCGGTGATGTGTTCAGCGGCGAGTGGCTGCGCTTCGTCCAGCGACAGGTTGCCAAGACCGCGAGCATTGGCGCTTTCGGCGCAATAGAACAGCTCTTCGACACCAAACATCGGCAGCGCCTGCAGATTGGCGCTGAGGTCTTTCTGCTGCAAGGTCTTGGCGTTCTGCCCGGCGGCCAGTTGCAGCACGCCATCATCGAGAAACAGCAAACCGATCGGCAGATCGAAGGCGCCACCGGCGAGCACGATATCCAGCGCTTCCCGGGCACCGGGGCCGGACCACGGCGATTGGCGGCTGATGATCAACAGCGATTTGGCCATGTTCAAGCGCCTCCGAAACAGATGAGCCGATCAGCGTCCTGCACGGCGTCGTGCAACTGACCCAGACCGGACAATTCCCACGGCGCGCTGAGCGAAATCGCTTCACGCTGGTAACGCTTGGCTTCTTCTTCGTTCAACACACCACGGCGCAGAGCGGCGGCGATGCAGACCACGCCGTCAAGTTGCTTTTCGTTGATAAAGGCGCGCCATTGCTTGGGCAAGTCCAGTTCATCCTGCGGCGTCACCACCGCATCGGAGGCGTTGGACACGCCGTCCTGATAGAAGAACAGCCGAACAATCTCATGGCCGCCGGCCAGCGCGGCCTGGGCAAACAGCAAGGCACGGCGCGAGGAGGGCGCATGGGCGGCGGAAAACAGCGCGATGGCGAACTTCATGATGGACTCGATCAGCGAAACTGCGGCCATGATAAAGCTTTATTGCGACAGCCGCGAAACCCGAGTTTTACGCAGATACCTTTGTAGGAGCTGCCGAAGGCTGCGATCTTTTGATTTTGAAGAGCAAAATCAAAAGATCGCAGCCTTCGGCAGCTCCTACATCGATTACGGGGTGATGCCGTAAAGATCGCAATACTCGATCCAGCCCATCCCCGCCATTTCCGCCACTTCCCGATGCACTTCCAGCCGTTGCGCCTGATATTCCTCGGGCGAAGCAGCGGTCAGCTGCAACGTCAGCTCCCAGGCAAATAACCCCTGGCTTTCTGCCTCAGCCTCGAATGCTTCATGCAAACGTTCTTCGCGGTACTGCGCTTGGGTTTCACCCTTGGCCTGAGCCAGCAGCGGGTTGAGATGGTCGAGGGTTTCACGTAGTTCGGGTCGCGCATCGAGAAACAGTTTCAAAGCCTGTTCATGTCGCTGGTCGCTAGGCGCCATGTAATTTCCTTGTGTGACTGATGACCATAGGGTGCCGCACCTGCTTGCGCATGTCGCGCATAAAAACAGTAAAGCAGAACGATTTGCCGCGTCGCAGTGCTACAGTCCGCTTTTTTCTCGATGAGCAAATGCAATGCGAATGCTGATGGTAGTGCTGGCGGCGGCGCTGTTGGCCGGGTGCGCCGGTTCGGTGATGAACGATGCTCGCAGCAAGAGCCCGGACAAGGTCCTGACCTCGGACAAGCCGGAGAAAGACGTCGCCCGGTGCGTGCAATTCGCCTGGCAGGACGAAGCGGTGTTTGGCGTCGACGCGGCGGCCTACCTGGAGCCGCGCGAGTCCGGTGGCACTACGGTTTACACGCGTTCGGCAGAGTCGTTTGTCGATGTGATCACCGAAGCGTCAGGGACTACCTTGAACTATTACGCGCAGAAGAGTGATTTTGTCGCGATGCGGCGGATGGCGGCGATGGCGACCTGCCTTTGATTATGGGGTGAAGCGGTTGACGCTTTCGTGAGCAGGCTCGCTCCCACAAGTTGTAATGCATTGCACTGTGGGAGCGAGCCTGCTCGCGAATACGGCATGACTCAATCGATCAGGCGCTTCTGAAAGTAGTGCCGCTTGTGCCCCGGTGGATAGTCAACGATTTCCCCAAACTGGCTGAACCCCAGCTTCCTGTAGAACTCCGGCGCCTGAAAATCGAAGGTGTCGAGCCAGAGGCCGTAGCAGTTTTTTTCCTTGGCCAGGGCTTCCGCCTGAGCCATCAATTTCGAGCCGATCCCCTGTCCGCGACCTTGTTCCGGCACTGACAGCAGTTCGATGAACATCCAGCGAAAAATCATTCGCCCATACAGGCCGCCCAATATCGCGCCATTCTCGTCTTTGACCATCAAGGCGAACGGCTCGGATTTCGAACCGCCGGTTTGAGCATCGTTGTATTCGATCAGCGGCTGCAGAATGGCCTGACGCTGTTCCTCGGTAGGGCTCTGCGTCAACTCGATACGCAAATTCATGCATGACTTCCTTGTGTAATTGAACGCCCAGCCTAACCCGTCCGGGCAAACGCCTCCAAGCCCTTCGATCGAACAAGCGGAACCGTCAAACCAGCGTTGCGGTCTAGGCTTTTATCGCGTCTTTCCCTGAGCGCGATTGATGAGGAAATCCCGTGAATATTTTTGAAGCCCTGCGCGAAAGCCACGAGCGCCAGCGCACTTACGCCAAGGCTTTGATCGCGACCAGCGGCGACAGCCCTGAGCGGGTCGAGGCCTACAAGCAGCTCAAAGCAGAACTGCAAGCGCATGAAACCGCTGAAGAGCGGCATTTCTATATTCCGTTGATGGAAATCGATGAAGGCGTGGACCTGAGCCGCCACGCCATCGCCGAACACCACGAAATGGACGAGATGATGGAAGAGCTCGACGAGACCGAAATGTCCAGTCCGGCCTGGCTGGCCACGGCCAAAAAGCTTTCCGACAAGGTTCATCACCACCTCGAGGAAGAAGAGCACAAATTCTTCCAGATGGCCGGCAAGCTGCTCGACGATAAACAGAAAAGCCAACTCGCCGGGCAGTACGAAAAGGAGTATCAGGCGCAACTGTCTGAATGACCAAAGGCGACTCGGCGTGTAGGTGTTCAGCTACACGTTGAGTGCGATGCGTCGTCGAGTACTGGTTATGCATCCAGTGTTTCCGGGCTTTTTACGTCTTGCACACTGGGGCTGTGACAAAAGCGCCGATGGACAAAAAATTCACCTCCGTTAGCTTGAAGGCCTCTCCTCGGGAAGGAGAGTTCTCAAATCAACGGAGTGAGCAAGATGAATCAGGCAATCCCACAAACCCAACTCAAACACGGTCGTGTCATCTCGCCAGCGAGTCGCGGCGCAGTGGCCATCGACCTCGGCCTGCTCGGCGCTTGGCAAGTCAATGAAATGGAAGGTGGCAAGAACTTTCCGGCCATGGACGCCGGACCTTTCCCGCAACCTTTCGAGACCGACTCGGACAGCGTCGCGCCGCCGGCCGATGGCTACATTCTCAGCGGCGGCAAGACCGATGCCCGCGATTGCGTCAATTACACCGACGACGAGATGAGCAAGAAGCTCGGCCGTTCATTCAACTGGCCGCTGCTGAATGTCGATCCGGGGCAGATTCTCGAGGTCAGCTGGGCGTACACCGCGCCGCACACCACCCGTGGTTACCGCTGGCTGATCACCAAAGACGGCTGGGATCCACAGCAACGCATCAGCCGTGCGCAGCTCGAAACCCAGCCGTTCTTCGAAGACTTCTACCCGCAAGTGCCGTATTACAGCCATGCCGGCGAATTGAAGGCCAAGGTCGATCATCAAGTGAAGCTGCCTGCAAACAAGCAGGGTCATCACGTCATTGTGCTGATGTGGATCGTCGCCAATACCGGCAACGCCTTCTACCAGGCCTTCGACGTCGACTTCCAGTAACCGCGGGAGCGGAACGAGCCCGGTAGCGCTGCCGGGCTTTTTTTGTCGGCGCAATTGATCGACCATGGCAGTCCCCCCATGAAGACAGGATCAGACGCGATGTCCAACACAGCCGAACGGGTCAACATCGTCGACACTCAGGTGTTGTCCCACGACTGGTATCTGTTGAAGAAAATCACTTTCGATTACCACCGCAACAACGGCGAATGGCAGCGCCAGACCCGCGAGGTATACGACCGGGGCAACGGCGCGGCGATTCTGCTGTTCAACCGCGAAAAGCGCACGGTGGTGCTGACCCGCCAGTTTCGTTTGCCGGTGTTTGTCAACGGCCACGATGGATTGTTGATCGAGGTGGCCGCCGGGTTGCTGGAAGGTGCCGCGCCCGAGCAGCGCATTCGTGACGAAGCCGAGGAGGAAACCGGTTACCGCGTGCACGACGTGAAAAAAGTATTCGAGGCGTACATGAGTCCCGGTTCGGTGACGGAGAAGCTGCACTTTTTTATCGCTGAATACGATGCCACCTCCAAGGTCAGCGACGGTGGTGGCCTGGAAGAGGAAACCGAAGAACTGGAAGTGCTCGAATGGAGATTCGATGAGGCACTGGCAGCGTTTCAACGCGGCGAGATCTGCGATGCCAAGACCATCATGCTGTTGCAGTACGCAGCGATGAATAACCTCTTCGCTTGATTCGGGCAGGAGCTGCCAACGGCTGCGATGGCTCAGCATAGTGGCTGACCGGGGAGGCGCAATACCCAAAGCCGGCCATACTGCTTGTTGCTCCTGAAGCGTTGCCCTGCGTTTTGCGCAGTCCCCAAAAACAAAAAGAGATCGACTCATGAAGTACGAACCTTTGGCCAGATCGCTCATTGCGACCTCTCTGGCGCTCAGCTGTCTCATGGCTCACGCGGCATCAGTGGCGCCGGTTGCGGCGGAAAACGGCATGGTGGTCACCGCGCAACATCTGGCGACCCATGTCGGCGTCGACGTTTTGAAAAACGGCGGCAATGCCGTGGATGCGGCAGTGGCCGTGGGCTATGCGCTGGCGGTGGTCTATCCGGCTGCGGGCAACCTTGGCGGCGGCGGGTTCATGACTATTCAACTGGCGGACGGGCGCAAGACCTTTCTCGATTTCCGTGAGAAAGCGCCGCTGGCAGCGACCGCCAACATGTATCTGGACAAGGACGGTAACGTCATCCCGGACCTGAGCACCCGCGGGCACCTGGCGGTCGGCGTGCCGGGTACGGTGTCTGGCATGGAACTGGCGCTGAGCAAATACGGCACCAAACAGCGCAAGGAGATGATTGCCCCGGCGATCAAACTGGCCGAAGACGGTTTCGAGCTGCAGCAGGGCGATGTCGAGCTGCTCGAATACGCGACGGATGTGTTCAAGAAGGACATGCGCGATTCCGGCTCGATCTTCCTCAGCAACGGCGAGCCGATGCAGGTCGGGCAGAAACTGGTGCAAAAGGATCTGGCGAAAACCCTGCGGACAATTTCCGACAAGGGCGCCGACGGCTTCTACAAAGGCTGGGTCGCCGATGCCATCGTCACCTCCAGCCAGGCCAACAAAGGCATCATCAGCCAGGCCGACCTGGACAAATACAAGACTCGCGAACTGGCCCCGGTGGAATGCGATTATCGCGGCTATCACGTGGTCTCGGCGCCACCGCCAAGCTCCGGCGGGGTGGTGATCTGCCAGATCATGAATATCCTCGAAGGCTATCCGATGAAGGACCTGGGCTTCCATTCCGCTCAGGGCATGCACTACCAGATCGAAGCGATGCGCCACGCGTACGTTGATCGCAACAGCTACCTCGGCGATCCGGATTTCGTGAAGAATCCGATCGAGCACCTGCTGGACAAGAATTACGCGACCAAACTGCGCAACGCCATCCAGCCGCAGAAAGCCGGCATCTCGGCTGAGCTCAAGCCCGGTGTAGCGCCCCATGAAGGCAGCAACACCACGCACTATTCGATCGTCGACAAGTGGGGCAATGCCGTTTCGGTCACCTACACCCTCAACGACTGGTTCGGCGCGGGCGTGATGGCCAGCAAGACCGGGGTGATTCTCAACGATGAAATGGACGACTTCACCTCCAAGGTCGGCGTGCCGAACATGTACGGGCTGGTCCAGGGGGAGGCCAATGCCATCGCGCCGGGCAAGGCGCCGCTGTCGTCGATGAGTCCGACCATCGTCACCAAGGATGGCAAAGTGGTGATGGTGGTCGGCACGCCGGGTGGTAGCCGAATCATCACCGCGACCTTGCTGACCATGCTCAACGTCATCGATTACGGCATGGGCTTGCAGGAAGCGGTCGACGCGCCGCGCTTCCATCAGCAGTGGATGCCGGAGGAAACCAACCTCGAAGACTTCGCCGCCAGCCCGGATACGAAAAAGATCCTCGAGAGCTGGGGCCACAAGTTTGCCGGCCCGCAGGATGCCAACCACATCGCCGCGATTCTGGTCGGCGCGCCGTCACTGGACGGCAAACCGGTTGGCAAGAATCGCTTCTACGGCGCCAATGATCCACGGCGCAATACCGGCTTGTCTTTGGGTTACTGAGCGGAGTAAAAGAGGGGCGGGCGCAGGTCCGCCCCATTCTCAAGGACTGATCAAGGAAGGCTCGACATGACCACCGCATTACTGATCATCGACGTCCAGCAGGCGCTGTGTGCTGGTGAATATCAGTGCTTTGAAATCGACCGCGTGATCGCCACGATCAATGATCTCAGCCAACGCGCCCGCACAGCTGGCGTTCCGGTGGTGTTGATTCAGCACGAGGAAAAGGACGGTCCATTCGTGCATGGGGCGGACGGTTGGCAACTGGCTAACGGTCTGCTGACTTCGACGAAAGACCTGCGTGTAGGCAAAACCACCGGGGACTCTTTCTACCAGACCGATCTCGGCAAGCTGCTGCCCAGCGAGGACTTCGAACGCCTGATCATCTGCGGCCTGCAAACCGATTACTGCGTCAACGCCACGGTGCGCAGCGCGCATTCACTGGGCTACGACATCGTCGTCGCGCGAGATGCGCATTCGACGGTCGATAACGGCAACATGAGCGCTGAGGACATCATTGCCGAACACAACAAGGACTTCGCCGCCCTGACCAGTTCCGTGGCACGAATCGACGTCAAACCGGCAGCCAAAATCAGTTTCTGAACTCACACAAAACCCCTGTGGGAGCGAGCCTGCTCGCGAAAGCGCTGTGACAGCCAAGATCAAACCGACTGATATACCGCCTTCGCGAGCAGGCTCGCTCCCACAGGGGTGAGCAGGCTCTACGACAGCGGCGATTTACGGCAGCAGCACTGGCATAATCCCCGCCGCCCGAAGAATGGAATCTCTCGATGTTCGCTATCTACCTGCGTCACGCCGTGGCGCTGACATCTCTCGTCCTCGCCTGCACCGGCCACGCCAGCAGTTTCGATTGCACCCATGCCACCAGCAAAACCGAAAAAGCCATCTGCACTGATCCCTACCTCTCAACCCTCGACGACAAACTCGCCGAGCAATGGCGGACCACGCTGGGCAAAGTTGCCGATCCCAAAATGCTGAAAACCGACCAGCGTCAGTGGCTGAAAAACCGCAACGCCTGCGGTGCCCTGAGCGCGTGTCTGCGGCGCGAATACCTGATGCGCCTCACTGAGCTCGAAAACGCGGTTCAGCCCTTCAGTTGGGATGCCACCTGGCAACTGATTCCGCCCGGCACCTCGACCTCGGCGACCCTTGTCACCCAACGTCGTAATGCCACGCATATCGCCATCGATATCTCGGCAGGCGAGGGCGCCAATTCCGGAGACTTGACTGGCGTTGCCATACTCAAGGATGGAACAGCCGTGTACGCCGAGGACGCCTGCAAACTCGCCTTCACGCCCATCAATGGCGTACTGAACGTAGTACAAACCGTTGCGGATTCCGACTGCGGCGGTGGCATGGGCGTGTATTACGCCGGTCGGTATGTCGCCTCCGAACAACCGCTGAAGCTGGATTACGATCTGCTCAGCCTGGGTCTGGCTCGCACGCCCGCAGAAGATCAGGTACTGCGTTCGCTGCTCAAGACCGACTACCAAAAACTGGTAGAGACCTCCGGTTCCTTGCAGGTCGGCGAAGACTCAAAAGATGTGCCCGATGCTCAGGTTGTAGAAATGTGGATGCGCGGTCTCGGCGGCATCGGCATTCTGATGAGTGCCGCCGACGCACAGATCTGGCTGATCTTCAAAAGCTACGATGACCAGGGCCACGAACATCTGCGGTACTACACCAACGTGGCGAAGTGGAAGAAGCGGCTGCCCGATGTGCTGCAGGGCTGGTATGACCGCATGCAAGAAAGTCAGTCGTCTCTGGTTCTGGAAATGATGCCCTGAGCCACAACTCCATCCGCCTCACGCAATAACCGCTCGATCTGCGCCAATTCCCACGTGCTGAGCAGACTCACCGGGTCCGTGCCATAACGCTGCCAAGTGTCCAGCGTCGCTTCATCCCCGGCGCAGTTGCGCGCGTATTCACAGTGATGCAAGTGTCCCTCGGCGAAGTCCAACCGCAGATGCCAGCCGTCGATATCAACGGCAATCAGCCCGGTCTCGGACATTACCTGGCAGACTTCGAACCCAAGCACGCCCAGCGCAGCTTCGCGCAGGCGCTGACACACCTCCCGGGCGGACAGAAAAGCTGACATGCTGCGACTCGATTCGATGGACAAGCCTGCAAGGATAAGGCCCGCGCCATTCCATGTCAGCGTTTCACTGGCCCGAGGCTGAACAATTCCGTAACATTCGCCTCCCTCTTTTTTCGCGAAAACAGCAGCCGTGCCCAGCGGCCGCTCAGTCAGGTAAGCCATGAAACCGATTCGTCTGCGCGCCGATGTCCTCGCCGGACTCACCACCTCGTTCGCCCTGTTGCCCGAATGCATTGCTTTCGCGCTGGTGGCGCATCTCAATCCGCTGATGGGCCTGTACGGCGCGTTCATCATTTGCACGCTGACGGCGTTGTTTGGCGGTCGACCGGGCATGGTTTCCGGTGCGGCGGGTTCGATGGCGGTGGTGATCGTCGCGCTGGTGGTGCAACACGGCGTGCAATATCTGCTGGCAACGGTGCTGCTCGGCGGTCTGATCATGATGGCGTTCGGGCTGTTGCGCTTGGGCAAACTGGTGCGCATGGTGCCGCATCCGGTGATGCTCGGCTTCGTCAACGGCCTGGCGATCATCATTGCCCTGGCGCAACTGGAGCACTTCAAAAGCGGCGAGCACTGGCTCAGCGGTACGCCTTTGTACCTGATGACCGGGCTGGTGCTGCTGACCATGGCCATCGTTTACATCCTGCCGCGCCTGACCAAAGCAGTGCCGCCGGCCCTGGTGGCGATCCTTGGCGTCGGCCTGCTGGTTTACCTGTTCGGGCTGCCGACCCGCACCCTCGGCGACATGGCGCACATTGCCGGCGGTCTGCCGACTTTCGCCATGCCGGACATTGCGTGGAGCCTGGAAACGCTGCGCATCATCGCCCCGTACGCGATCCTGATGGCGATGGTCGGCCTGCTGGAAACCCTGCTGACGCTGAACCTGACCGACGAAATCACCGAGACCCGTGGCTATCCGGATCGTGAGTGCGTAGCGCTCGGCGCGGCGAACATGGTGTCCGGGGCGTTCGGTGGCATGGGCGGTTGCGCGATGATCGGGCAGACCGTGATCAACCTCAGCTCCGGCGGGCGCGGGCGCTTGTCCGGCGTGGTTGCCGGTGTGCTGATTCTGTTGTTCATTCTGTTTCTGTCACCGCTGATCGAGCGTATTCCGCTGGCCGCACTGGTGGGGGTGATGTTTGTGGTATCGCAGCAGACGTTCGCCTGGGCGTCGTTGCGGGTGATCAACAAGGTGCCGCTGCACGATGTGCTGGTGATCATCGCCGTGACTACCATCACCGTGTTCACCGATCTGGCCACGGCCGTGCTGTGCGGGATCATCATCGCTGCGCTCAACTTCGCCTGGCAGCAGGCCCGCGAGCTGTATGCCGATGAACATCTGGAGGCTGACGGCAGCAAGCTCTATCGCCTGCACGGCACGCTGTTCTTTGCCTCGACCACGCCGTTTCTCAATCAGTTCGACCCGGCCAACGACCCGGCCAAAGTCACTCTCGACTGCCGACACCTGAGCTTTGTCGATTACTCGGCGATCGCCGCATTGAAAACCCTGCGTGAACGCTACGCCAAGGCGGGCAAGCATCTACAGGTGTTTCACCTGTCGGAACGCTGCAAGAAATTACTCAAGCGCGCCGGCGTCGATCACGACTGACGCCGCTGGTTTTGCGTCCTTGAGCCAGGTCTTGCCGAGAATCCGCGAGACCTGTTCGGCGGAGTAGGGCTTGGCGAGAAATTCAAAACCTTCGTACCCGCTGCGCGCCAGTTCTTCGCTGTAGCCGGAGGTGAGAATCACCGGCAGGTCGGGGCGGCGCTGGCGCAGTTCCTTGGCCAACGCGACGCCGGTGATGCCCGGCATGACTACGTCGGAAAACACCGCATCGAACGCGCTGGCATCGCTACCGGCCAACTGCAGGGCTTCTTCAGCGTTGGTCGCCCATGCGGTTTCATAGCCCAGATCCTGGAGGATCTGGTTGGCGAAACGGCCGACGTCGAGATTGTCTTCGACCACCAGCACCCGGCGTTTTTCGCAGGCCGGCTGCACCTCGCCATCGTCCTCTGCCTCGTCCATTTCTGCCTCGATCGCCGGCACTTGCGGCAAATACAAGGTGAACTCGGTGCCTTGACCAAGGACGCTGGAAACATCGACGTTGCCGCCCGATTGCTTGGCGAAGCCGAACACCTGCGACAGCCCCAGCCCCGTGCCTTTGCCGACAGCCTTGGTGGTAAAGAACGGCTCGAAGATGTGTTCGAGGGTGTGTGCGTCGATGCCGGCACCGGTGTCGGCCAGGGCAATCGACACGAAATGGCTGCTGGACCCAGCGTGGCCGCGAATCGGCGGCAGCGCTTTGTGGCACTCCAGGCGCAATTTCAGCTCACCCTGACCATTCATGGCGTCGCGAGCGTTCAGGGCGATGTTGATCAATGCTGTTTCGAACTGACTGAGATCGACGCGGATGTAGCAGGGGTGATCCGGGCGCTCGACGCACACGTGAATCTGCGCGCCGGTGACCGATTCGAGCATCTCGCCAATATTGGCCAGCCGTTCGCCGGCATCGACCACCTGCGGATTGAGCGGCTGACGGCGGGCGAAGGCGAGCAACTGGCTGGTCAGCTTGGAGGCGCGCTCGACGGTGTCGGACACCGCGCGCATGTAGCGCTGGCGGCGTTCTTCCGGCAGGTTGGGCTGGCGCAGAAAATCCACCGACGAACGAATGATCGTCAGCAAATTGTTGAAATCATGGGCGACGCCGCCGGTCAATTGGCCGATGGCTTCGAGCTTCTGCGACTGGCGCAATGCCGACTCGGCCTGGGCCAGACGCAGGCTGCGCTCTTCGACCCGTTGTTCCAGCGTGGCATTGAGTTCAGCCAATGCAAGCAAGCCCTCGCGCACGTTGGCGTCGGCGCGCACTCGCTCGATGTGCGCCCAGCAACGTTCGGTGACTTCGCTGAGCAGCGCCTGTTCGAAGCTCGACCAGACACGCGGCACTTTGTCGTGAATGGCCATTAACGCGGTAAGACGACCTTGCTTGATCAGCGGCACGCAAATGGTGGCGGTGATGCCTATGCCCTGAAAGGTCGCTGATTCTTCCGGCGGCAATTCGCTGCGGTTGTCGTGGATCACCAGCGGTTGACCCGCGCGCAGAAGGCGTACGGCTTTCTCGCCGAAATCGCGCAAATGGTAGTGGCCGACGATGCTCGGCGAACCCGGCGCTGCATAGTCGCCGCGAATGGTGAAGCCATCCTCGTCGGCATCCATGTCGGCGTAGGCGCAATTGGACAGACGCAGTTGCTCGACCATCAGCCGCGTGCTTGCCGCCAGGATTGCTTGCGCATCCGTGGCATTGGTCACCGCTTCGCCGATGGCATCGAGGACGGCCAGGCGTCGGTTGAGATAAACGGTCTGGGTGGTCTCGGTGACGGTGTCGATCATGCCGACGACATTGCCGTGGGAGTCGCGAATCGGGCTGTAGCAAAAAGTGAAGAACGCCTGCTCCGGGCCTTTGCCGCGTTCGATTTGCAGAGCGAAGTTTTCGATGTAAGTGGCCTGGCCGGCGTACGCGGCCTCCGCAATCGGGCTGATCTCGTGCCAGGCTTCCTTCCAGATGTCGCTGAAAGGGCGTCCCAACGCGTGCGGCTTGTCGCCGAGAATCGGTACGAAGGCGTCGTTATAGAGTGTGATGAGTTGCGGGCCCCAGACGATCGCCTGAGGGAAATGCGAGGCGAGACTGAGCGAGACAGTGGTCTTGAGTACATCGGGCCAGTTTTCCAACGGGCCGAGGGGCGAATTTGCCCAGTCGTGACGGCGGATCTGCCCGGCCATCTCGCCGTTGTCTTGCAACCAGTCTGTCATGGGGTTCGTGTCTTTCCGGGCATTTGTCTGAGAACAAAGACCTGCGCGCAGGGTGTTTGGTTTCAGCGCACCAGACACTGTTTGCGCTGCGAATTATTCTGACCTACATCATGGCAGCAAAAAACAGCGCTGGCGAAAAGAGCATCTTTTCGCCAGCGGATTTTTCTTCAGTTCGTGAGCGACTGCTCAGGCCTCGACGGCGGGGAAATCAATGTCGGTCAGCGCCGTGTTGTTCAGGTAGTTGGTCAATGTCTGCACGGCCACCAGGGCAATCACTTCGATAATCTTGCGGTCATCGATACCGGCGGCGCGGGCAGCGGCCAACTGTTCATCGCTCAAGTGGCCACGGGTTTCGGTCAGTTGGCGGGCAAGGGCGGCGTAGGCATTCAGTTCGCCGTGACGTGCCGCGATGATGTCCTCCGCCGACAGCCCGGCTTTGCCGGCAAACACGGTATGTGCGGACAGGCAATAGTCGCAACCGTTGACCTGCGAAGTGGCGAGGTATACGGCTTCTTTTTCCTGGGCGCTGAGCGAGGTCTTGCCGAGGATCGCCGAGGCTTGCAGGTAAGTGTCGAATGCAACCGGCGCTTGGGCGAGGGTGGTGAAGACGTTGGGCAGGAAGCCGATTTTTTTCTTCACGCCTTCCAGTGCAGGACGGGTGGCATCGGTGGCGGTGTCGAGGCTGATTGCAGGGATGCGGCTCATGGTGATTCTCCGAAATTCCGCAGCGAAGTGCAGCGGCGATGGAGAGATCTTAGGGGCTGCCAATGGCGCTTTGGCGGCAAATCGTCGAGGATATGCGGCAGATCGTCCAGATATGCCTTCGGGAGTCAGCCATGGATCGCCTTTCCACATTACTTAGTCATTTCGGTGTGAACGCCGGCACCTTTCATAGCGGCGCCTTTTGCGGCGTGAGCGTTCACCAAGGCGAACCGGTCGGCCATGTGCATGTTCTGCAAGCCGGGGCGTTGCTGCTCAAACCGGGCAACGAGCGGGAAATTCGCCTGGAAGAACCGTCGCTGATTTTCTTTCCCCGGCCTTTCACTCACCGGATGTTTGCCGACGAGGCCATGGCCAGCCAAGTGGTGTGCGCCTCGCTGAGCTTCGACGGTGGCTCGGGCAATGCCCTGGCCGCCGCGTTACCGGACTATCTGGTGTTGAAACTCACCGATATCCCGGAATTGCGCAGCACCCTTGACTGGCTGTTCAACGAAGCTTTTGAAGGGCATTGCGGGCGCGTGGCGGTGATGGATCGTCTGTTTGAATTGCTGGTGATTCTGCTGCTGCGCCATCTCATCGGCAGTCGAGATCAGCAACCGGGCATGATGGCCGGGCTGGCGGATCCGCGCGTGTCTCGCGCCTTGAACCTGATCCACGAGCAGCCGCACAAGCCTTGGAGTGTCGCTGATCTCGCGGCGGCGGCGAATCAGTCCCGCGCCGGTTTTGCCGAGCAGTTTCGCCGCGTGGTCGGGCAGACGCCGGCCGATTACCTGTTGAGCTGGCGCGTCAGTCTTGCGCAGAAACGCCTGCGCGAAGGCCGGCCGATTGCATTGATTGCCGAGGAGGTTGGATACGAAAGTCCGTCGGCGCTGGCCCGGGCGTTTCGGCGCAAGACCGGGCTCAGTCCTCGGCAATGGAAAGCCGAACACTGAACATTACCCGGCGAATTTCTTCGCTCCCGCCACGCAAAGAATCACCCCCAGCGTGACGCCGAGCATGCCGACACTGACCTGCTCATGCAGCAACGTCGCCGCCAGTGCCAGACCAAAAAACGGCTGCAGCAACTGCAACTGCCCGACCGCTGCGATTCCACCTTGTGCCAGACCGCGATACCAGAACACGAAGCCGATCAGCATGCTGAACAGCGACACGTAAGCCACGCACATCCACGCCGAAATGCTGATGCCGGCGAACGAGGCGGGCGCCAGCCACAGGCTCAGCACTGTCATCAGCGGTAACGACAACACCAGCGCCCAGCAGATCACCTGCCAGCCGCCGAGGCTGCGCGACAGTTTCGCGCCTTCGGCGTAACCGAGGCCGCAGGCCAGGATCGCCGCGAGCATCAGCAGATCGCCGGTGGGCGAGGCGCTCAAGCCTTGGGACAGGGCAAAGCCCACCACCAATGCGCTGCCCAGCACCGAAAAGATCCAGAACACTGGACGTGGCCGCTCACCGCCACGCAAGACACCAAACATCGCCGTGGCCAGCGGCAGCAATCCTACAAACACGATCGAGTGCGCTGACGTTACGTGCTGCAATGCCAACGCGGTCAGCAGCGGGAAACCCAACACCACGCCCAGTGCCACAATCAACAGCGACAGCCACTGATGGCGCGACGGTCGCGGTTGCTTGAACAACAGCAGAAGTGCTACGGCCAGTGCGCCGGCGATCGCTGCTCGCACCACGGTCAGAAACACCGGATCGAATTCCAGCACCGCCAAACGTGTGGCCGGCAGCGAACCGCTGAAAATCAGCACGCCGATAAAACCGTTGATCCAGCCGCTGGTTTTTTCCAGCGCCGGATTGGCCGCAGTCGATGTTGTGTGCATGTCGGTCGCGCTCAAAAAGTGGCTTGTGTCGCCGTGATCCTAGGGCTGAGAATCAGCACAATCAAAAAATTGTCATGGATACAGCCGACATGCCGCGTTCCCGTTACAAGACCCTGGTTGATCGCTATGCGGCAGACATTCGTGGCGGACGATTGGCGCCGGGCACGCGACTGCCAACGCATCGGCAGCTGGCGAGCCAGGAAGGTCTGGCGCTGGTTACCGCTTCACGGGTTTATGCGGAGCTCGAAGCGATGGGCCTGGTCAGTGGCGAAGCCGGGCGCGGCACGTTTGTTCGGGAAACGTCGCTGGCGCCGTGGCAGGGCATCGATCAGAAAGACGTAGCGGTCGGCATGATCGACCTGAATTTCAACTATCCGTCGTTGCCCGGTCAGGCTGAATTGTTGCGCACGGCGTTGCGGCAACTGGCGTTGTCCGGCGATCTGGAAGCGCTGCTGCGTTATCAACCCCACGCCGGGCGTGCCCACGAACGCGCCTCGGTGGCGCGACATTTGTCGACACGCGGCGTGGCGGTTGAAGCCGACCAAGTGCTGGTCGTCAATGGCGCTCAGCAAGGTTTGGCGGTGACGCTGATGGCCCTGCTCAAACCCGGCGATGTGATCGCCGCCGATGCGCTGACCTATTCGGGATTCAAGGTGCTGGCCGACGCGCTGCATCTGGAAGTGCTGGCGATCCCGATGACGGAACACGGCCCGGATTTGCCGGCACTGGACAGACTCTGTCGCCAGCGTGCGGTGCGCGCCGTATACAGCATGCCGACGCTGCACAATCCGCTGGGCTGGGTCATGCCACTGGAACAGCGCGAGCAATTGGTGGCGATTGCCCGGCGGCACAATCTGACAATCATTGAAGACGCTGCCTACGCGTTTCTGGTCGAAAACCCGCCATGTCCGTTGATTGAACTGGCACCGGAACGGACGTTTTACGTATCGGGCCTGTCGAAAAACATCGCCACCGGATTGCGGGTCGGCTTCATTGCCGCGCCGCTGCTTCAAGTGCCCGCACTGGAGCGAATCGTTCGCGCGACGACGTGGAACACGCCCGGGGTGATGACCGCCATCGCGTGCGGCTGGCTCGACGATGGCACCGTCACCGTGCTTGAGGCGCAGAAACGTCGTGATGCGATGGCGCGACAGGCCCTGGCCGCCGAGGTGCTCAAAGGGCTGCGCTACATTGCTCATCCCGCTTCGTATTTTCTGTGGCTGCCGCTGCCCGAAGATGTGCGTGCCGATCAGATCGTGGTCGAGTTGATGCAGCAGCAGATTTCCGTCACCAGTGCCGAGCCGTTTTCGCTGTCGGCCCATACGCCCCATGCGATTCGTCTGGCGCTCGGCTCGGTGGACATGCAGGTGTTGCGTCAGGCGTTGATCACCGTCAGAACGGTTGTCGGCGCTTATCTGTAAACTGCGCCCACGCCATGCAAAGCGAGGTTTGGACTGTTCAATGAAATTCACCACGACACTGTTTCTCGCCTTGATCTTCAGCGCCAGTGCACAGGCTGAGGGCGATCCTGAGGCCGGGGCGAAAATCTTTCCGCGTCTGTGCGGCGGTTGCCATCAGGTTGGCGAGTCGGCTCGTTCGGGGTTTGGTCCGCAGTTGAACGGCATCATTGGCCGGGCTGCGGGGACTTCGGCCAATTATGTTTATTCCGATGCGATGAAGAACTCGGGGATTACCTGGGATCGGGCGACGTTGAAGGCTTATCTCGAGGATCCGAAAGGGGTGGTGCCGGGGACACGGATGATTTTCTGGGGGCTGAGTGATGAGGAGAAGCTGGAGAATCTGTTGGCTTATCTGCAAAAGTTCAGCCCTGAATCAAGGTAGGAGCGGAGTACATATCCATTGCTGCGGTAACGGCTGCTTAGGGTTCCGCCCTTACGGCGGGTCACCTTTTTTTGCTTTTCTGTGGGAGCGAGCCTGCTCGCGAAAGCGGTTCTCCAGCCGACCCATATTTCCGCATTTACCCAATCCCTGTGGGAGCTGGCTTGCCAGCGATGGGGTCGGTGAGCCGGCCTGTCTCTGGTTGATATACGCCGGTGTCAGTGGGCATGGAACGCGACCTGATTGCGCCCCGCAGCCTTCGCCTGATACAGCTGCTGATCGGCACGTTTGATAAGTGCCGTGTGGTTGTTGTCTGCCGGATCTGCCAGGCCGAGACCGATACTCACCGTGACGTTGCCGACGCCGGGAAACTCCGCGTCGGCTACCGCTGCGCGAATCTTTTCCGCGACGACTTCCGGGGTGTCGGGTTGCGCGACTTCCGGCAGCAGTACGGCGAACTCTTCGCCGCCGTAGCGGGCGACGAAATCGGTGCTGCGTACGCTGTTCTGGATCAAGGTCGCCAGGTGTTGCAGGACCTCGTCACCGACCGCGTGGCCGTGGCTGTCATTGATGCGTTTGAAGTGGTCGGCATCGATCAGCAGCAGGGCAAACGGGCGTCCGGTGCGTCGGGACAGCAGCGAATACTCAGTGATTTTTTCGTCAAACCGGCGACGGTTGTAAACGCCGGTCAAGCCGTCGTGTGTGGCCAGACTCAGCAGCTCGGCGTTGGCCTCGGTGAGTGCGGCGGTGCGTTGCGCCACGGTGGCTTCCAGCGAGGCGTTGGCTTCTTGCAGTTCGCGCTCCTTGCCGAGCAGTGACTGCGTCATTGCGTCGATGGACTGGCCGAGCTGGGCGATTTCCAGCACCGGATGCTGGAGCTGGAACTGCGCGCCGGACTGGTTGTTCTGCACCTGTTTGGCCGAGTGCGCGAGTTGTTCGATTGGGCGGCTCAGGTACAGCGCCAGGTAATAAGCCACCAGGCCGAAAACGATGGCGGCGAAAACGCCGAGGATCAGCAATTCGTATTGCAGCATCCGCGCCGGTTGCAGCGCGGTCTCCAGTGGCTGGCGGATGGCGATCGACCACGACAGCGCCGTGCCCGATGGCGTCGGCACGGTGACCATGCTGGTCAGGTAACCGTTGGCCGCCGTCCAGCCCGACAATACCGGATCGTTGGTCGCCAGCTGTTGGCCCATCAGCGCTTCGGGGTAGAGCACCTTGCCATCGTGGTCGACGATCAGCGCCTGAATATCCGGCGCCGAGTTCTTGTGGGAAAACGCCGCCGACTCGACGATGCGCGTCACCCAACTCCAGTGCGCATGTGCACCCAGCACGCCGATCACCTGTCCTTCGGCATTGTGGATTGGCGCGGCGAAATCGATGAAGCGCAGCGGCTCGCCATTGGGCAGGCCCGGCAACAACTTGGCCAGCAACACTGCTTCATGGGGATCGCCGGTGTATTGCCGGCGCAGGCCGATCTGAAACCACGGGCGTTTCTGCACCGATTGACCGACCAGCAGATCATTGACCGCCTGGCGCACATTACCCTCGGCGTCAGTGACGCCCATCCACGCATATTCGGCGCGCGCCTGGGTGCGCAACTGCATCGACTTGAGGATGGCTGGATTGTCCAGATCGCCACGCTCCAGATGCGGCGCGCGACTGAGCAGATAGACCTCCAGTTGCCGCTCGCGCAGTTGCTCACCCAACAACGTCGCCGCCGAGCGCGCCGTGTTCAGCAACGCGTTGCCGCTGGCCTGTTTCATTTGTTCGGTGGCGATATGACCGACATAAAAGCCGACGCTCAATAACGTCAGCAGGGACAAACCGCCGAACCACAGGGTGAGATGGCTACGCAGACTGGCTTTGAACATGGAGGCGGGTGTCTGTCTTTATTGAAGTGGCGCCATGGTATGCGACATCGCCGACGGCGGGCCAGCTAGCGGGTTCAAGTAAATACAAAGAAGATTGATGCCAATGAGCCATCATTTTGGTTAGAATGCGCGCCGCCCGAGAGACGGATCCCGGGCGTTTCCCCATGGAGTTTTACTGTGAAATACCTCAGCAAAGTAGTCGCCGCCGCACTGTTCGGTGTGGTTCTGGCAGGTTGCACCGGCGCCCCGATGAAAACCACCCATTACGACAGCAACCAATACACCGTGGTTGGCCACAGCGAAGCATCGGCCACCGGCCTGCTGCTGTTTGGCATCATCCCTATCCGCCAGAACAGCCGATTTGTGCGCGCGCAAAACGCGGCCATCCAAGCCAAGGGCGGCGATGCAATGATCAACACGCAGGTCCAGGAAAACTGGTTCTGGGCCTGGGTTCTGACCGGCTACACCACCACCATCTCCGGTGACGTGGTCAAGCTGAAAACCGCGCAATAAGCGACGGCTGAATGCAAAAAAGCCCGGCTGATCAGGCCGGGCTTTTTCATGGGTGTTGCGGTCATGCAGTAGATTCATGCAACGCGGCGCTCGATCAGACGATCAGAGCCACCTTCAGCGACGCGGCGTTCGATCAGACGATCAGAGCCACCTTCAGCGACGCGGCGTTCGATCAGACGATCAG
>NZ_RCOD01000004.1:0-97212 GCF_004307505.1 Pseudomonas sp. Sample_11 | reverse complement strand
TCGATCAGACGATCAGAGCCACCTTCAGCGACGCGGCGTTCGATCAGACGATCAGAGCCACCTTCAGCGACGCGGCGTTCGAGCAGACGATCCGAACCGCCTTCAGCAACGCGGCGTTCGAGCAGACGGTCCGAACCACCTTCGGCAACACGGCGTTCGAGCAGACGATCCGAACCACCTTCGGCAACACGGCGTTCGAGCAGACGATCCGAACCACCTTCGGCAACACGGCGTTCGATCAGACGGTCCGAACCACCTTCGGCAACGCGGCGCTCGATCAGACGATCTGAACCACCTTCAGCCAGACGGCTTTCGATCAGCTTGTCCGAGCCGCCTTCAGCGACCAGGGTGTGAGCAGGCGTTACTGCAAAAGCGTTAACTGCGAAAACCGAGAAAGCGATGCCGAGAAGGGTTTGGCGTTTCATGATCGTGTGCTCCAGAAAGTTGTTTGTTTGTCTGGAGCCGATGTTACGCCGCGCAGTTTTTATGAGAACTTCATTGACGTGATGGTGAACATCGACGCCGATGATGTTTGCCAGGAGCGTTGATTCAGAGCGCTTTCGCCCGGATGCACAACTCGCCGCTGGCACGAATCAGCGCCAGGTCATGCAGCGAATCGGCGGCCAGACCGTTGCGGACATCGGCCAGCCAGGCCGGGCAATTCGGATCCTGGCGATAGGGCGCGAAGGCGGCGTACTGCTGCAACAAGCGCTTTTGCAGTTCATCCAGGCGCGGGCGGATCTGTTTGCCCAGATCCGGACGCGGTGTGTCCGGTGCAGCACCTGCCGCTTGCCATTGCGCGAGCAGACCGTATTGCACCAGTTTGTTCG
Organism: Pseudomonas sp. Sample_11; assembly: GCF_004307505.1. Classification (NCBI taxonomy): domain Bacteria; kingdom Pseudomonadati; phylum Pseudomonadota; class Gammaproteobacteria; order Pseudomonadales; family Pseudomonadaceae; genus Pseudomonas; species Pseudomonas sp. Sample_11. The sequence continues at coordinate 96,382 of NZ_RCOD01000004.1, read as the reverse complement.
CTTCCATCTGTGCGGCGATCAGTTGCGCGACGTCGTCCGGATCGAGTTTGTGTTCGGTGGCCAGAGTTCGGGCATTGGCGATGACCTGCGCCTCACGCGGGCTGTCCTGAACAGGCTTGCCGCTGTCCCATTTGGTCAACGCAACCAGATCACCGATGCTCAGGCGTTCATTCAAAGTGGCCAGTAGCGGTTTCAATGAAGCAGGCGCTGCTGCGGGTTCGGCTGCCTGCGCGTAGGCGGCCGACAGAGCGAGGAGGGAGCCAAGCAGAAAATTTGCAACGTTACGCATGAACCGAGCCTCAATAGTACGTGTCGACAGAGTCGCTGATTTACCACAGCCGCAACACTGACACAAAGCGATGCACGGCATTTACACAAATGCAAAACAGACAATCAACACCGTCTGGAAATGTTGATTGCACGCTGCACGCAACTCACCGAAGCTATCGTCAATCAGGCCTGCCGCCGTCGAGATGGACCTCCATTCAATGCATAGCGCCACCTTCGCCAAACCGCTCTGGCAAACCTATCTGCTGTTTCTCGCGCCGATGGTGCTGTCGAACTTCCTGCAATCGATGTCCGGGACGGTCAACAGCATTTACATCGGTCAGATGCTCGGCACTCAAGCACTGGCGGCCGTATCCGGTATGTTTCCTGTCGTGTTCTTTTTCATCGCCCTGGTCATCGGCCTCGGCGCTGGCGCGGGCGTGTTGATCGGTCAGGCGTGGGGCGCGCGCGAAACGCACATGGTCAAGGCGATTGCCGGAGCGACGCTGCTGCTGGGTGTGTTGATCGGTTTGGTCGCGGCGGTGCTGGGCACGGTGTTTGCGCGACAGGCACTGACGGGGTTGGGCACGCCGGCGGATGTACTCGACGACGCGGTGGACTACGCCCACGTCATGTTGTGGATTCTGCCATCGCTACTGGTATTCGTGCTGTTCACCCAATTGCTGCGCGGGGTCAGCGATACGCTCTCACCGCTGCTCGCGCTGATCGTCTCCACTGCCGTCGGGCTGGCGTTGACTCCGGCGTTGATTCGCGGCTGGCTGGGCTTGCCGCCACTGGGCATTCAGAGTGCGGCGTATGCCGGGCTGGCGGGGAATCTGTCGGCAATGGCGTGGCTGGCCTGGCGGCTGATTCGCAAGAGCCATCCGCTAGCGCCGGATCGAGAGTTCTTCGCCGCATTGCGACTGGACCGGGTGATCCTCGGTAAGGTTTTGCGCATCGGCCTGCCGACCGGGGTGCAGATGATCGTGCTGTCGTTGTCGGAGCTGGTGATCCTGGCACTGGTCAACCAGCATGGTTCTCAGGCGACAGCGGCCTATGGCGCAGTCACCCAGATCGTCAACTATGTGCAGTTTCCGGCGCTGTCGATTGCGATCACCGCGTCGATCCTCGGTGCCCAGGCGATCGGCGCCGGGGATCTGCAACGCATGGGTCCGATCCTGCGCACCGGGCTGTTGATCAATGTGTGCCTGACCGGTGGCCTGATTGTGCTGGGTTATCTGTTATCGCACTGGTTGCTGGGCCTGTTCCTCACCGAGGACTCGACCCGGGCGATGGCCGAGCATCTGCTGCACATCATGCTCTGGAGCCTGTTGGTGTTCGGTTTCCAGGCCATCATCGGCGGGATCATGCGTGCCAGCGGCACGGTACTGGTGCCGGTGGTCATTTCGATTATCTGTGTGGTCGGCGTGCAGTTGCCAGCGGCTTACTGGCTCGACGGGCAGTTCGGTTTGCAGGGTGTGTGGATGGCGTTCCCGGTTGCCTATTTGGGGATGCTGATTTTGCAGACCCTGTATTACAAATTGGTGTGGAAGCATCAGAAGATAGAGCGGTTGATATAGGCGCTGGCATAACAACGGGTTGTTTGCTTAAGTCAACCAAGGCCCTCGACGACACACGCCGCCCGGAGAATGTCATGCCGTTGCGATTGCTGCTGTTTGCCGCGTTTACATCGTGCGTCATGGTCGGTGCGCAGGCCGCTGAATACAACCGGGTCAACACCAGCGCCAGCCAGATCAGTTTCACCTACAACCAGATGGGCTCGCGAATGTACGGCACCTTCGGCAGATTCGAGGCGACGCTGGACTTCGATACCGACGACCTCGGCAAAGCCCAGACCACGCTGCATATCGATCTCGCCAGCATCGATGCCGGCAGTGAAGACGCCAATACCGAACTGGTGAAACCGGCGTGGTTCGACACCGGGAAATTCCCGCTCGCGGTGTTCAAGTCCAGCCGTTTTACTCAAGTGGACGAGCATCGTTACCAAGTCGCCGGTCAGCTCACGCTCAAGGGCATCACTCGCGAGGTCGAGGTGCCGGTGGAGTTGAAACCGGACAACGCCATCGGCATCTTCGACGGTGAGCTGGTGCTCAATCGAGAGGAGTTCGGCCTCGGCGCAGGGGAGTGGGCTGACAGCGTGGTGTCGAGGGACATCAACATCAAATTCAGGGTGGTGGCGCCACAACAGTAACGGTTCAATAGATCCGGCACGGTATGATGTCGCGGTTCGTCGACGGCTCTGATCATCGGCAACGTTTTTTATCGCCGGAGTTTGCCCATGCCACGCATCACCCACTACACCTCCCCATGCCCGGAAAGCGTCAACAGCCAGATCCTGCAAATGGTCGTCGACTACCTGACCGACATCAGTGCGGTCGGCCTCGGCCCGAGCAATCTGCTGTACAACGTTTATCAGTACGCGGTGGGTTATGAGGTGCATCTCTACCTTGAGGCGTTGAACGGCCAGAAGGGCACCGAGGTGGAATTGCTGGTGGCCACTAACGATGAAGACCCGGAGCAAGTCATCGGATTCCTCATCTGTCTGCCGGTGCAGGGCGATTGGGAGGCGTGCAGCGTCGCGTACATGGCGGTGCGTGAAGGCCATCGGCGCCAAGGTGTGGCGCGGGCGATGCTCGCGGACATGGTCGGGCGCTATCCGCATGCGGAAATGGCCTGCAGCATTGGCAAGGTCCCGTATTTCGAGGCACTGGGTTTTGAAGTGATCGGCCAGCGCGAAACCCAGGTGCTGATGAGCACGCGGCATTACCGCAGCAACGGCCTGCGCGGGTTCATCGACACCACGCCGATCTATCGCTCGCTGGAAGTGCAGCAGATTCACACCTATCTGCTGCAGAAGAACGGCAAGCGCGCGATGCTCGATGCGGAAAAACAACGCGATCGCCATCTGGACCAGACCAGCCGCCACGTAGAAGAATTCGTCCGTCAGCGCCTGACCCTGCACTGATCGTCGGCCAATCAAAAGCCCTTGCTGCGCATCCCGCGGCAAGGGCTTTTTTGTGCCTGCTTCTCAACCGAGCTTGACGTTCATGGTGATGCGCGCGGTGAAGACTTTTTTACCCTCGCAATCGTGAATGTCGACGTTGACTACCTTGTCGCCATCGCTTTGCCAATCCACACCTTCAGCGCTGGCCACAGCGGTGACGTCGGTTTTCGCCTTGGCCAGATATTCCACGGTCATGCCTTTGGGAATCCAGCGCGCGCCGGCCGGGATCGACACGTCGGTCATCATTCCGCCGGCCAGTTCCGCCGCGTTGCACAGGGCGATCGCATGCACCGTGCCAAGGTGATTGGTAATTTCCTTGCGAAACGGCACTTGTACGGTGGCGGCGTTCGGGCGCAATTCGCTGATCAGCGGATTGATGGTGCTGAAGTACGGGGCGAACTGACAGGCCATTTTGCTGAATGCATCCGCGCCGACGCTGTTGAACATGCTGAGAGATTGACTCATGGGTAGGCTCGCTGGGTAGTTTGCAGAATGATGTTCCGTTACAGAATAATGTTCTGTAACGGAACGGTATTCTGTTCGCGGCAAATCTGTCAACCTAGGCGCGATTTGTTCACGGGCACTTGATGCCTTTTTCAATCTCCGTTTTTGGACCCGAGCAGCATGGACACCGCCGATCTACTGGAACGCAGCTACCCCGGCCGCCGCGCCGAACTCAAACGCGATATCTTTCGCAAGGCCCTGAGCCTGTTCAATGAACAGGGGATCGAAGCCACCACCATCGAAATGATCCGTGCCGAGTGCGACACCAGCGTTGGCGCGATCTACCACCATTTCGGCAACAAGGAAGGGCTGGTCGCGGCGCTGTTTTTCACCGCGCTGGAGGATCAGGCGCGTCTGCGTGATGCGTATCTGGACGCGGCCAATACCACGGAGGAAGGAGTGCAGGCGCTGGTCTTCAGCTATGTCGACTGGGTCGAGCAGCAGCCGCAGTGGGCGCGTTTTCAGTACCACGCACGATTTGCAGTGACCAAAGGCCCGTTCAAGGAAGAGCTGGCCGAGCGCAACAAGACGCGCAACCTGCGCTTGGGCCAGTGGTTGGCCGAATCGGGTCGCGCCGCTGAGCTTAAGGATTTGCCTGCGGAGTTGCTGCCATCGCTGATCATCGGCCAGGCGGACAGTTACTGCCGGGCTTGGCTGGCAGGGCGAGTTAAGGGCAGTCCGATGGCTTATCGCGAAGTGCTTGCGCAGGCGGCATGGCGGTCGATTCGCGCCGAAGGTCTCGCCGAGAACTGAAATACGCAGACAAAAAAGAGCCTCCAAGCTCTTTGATGGGGAGGAAGTAGAGCCCGTGAGGCTCAAGAGGCGTGTGAAGCAAAGCGTGGGCTTGATTGAGGTTCAGAACACCCACGCCTACGCAGCGCCGGATCAATCCAGTCACCGCGTAGCTTCATCCTAGGAGCGTGCAATGGACGACTCAAGTACCGCCAGTCGTCCTTGCACAATGCCGGTTCACGCCGGGCGCGATCCAGGCCAACCGGATTTTTTCAGCGCCGCCAGAAGCGTCTGCCCATCCAGACCCGGCACCGAATGGCCGTTGCCCTCGCTGCTGTCGCTGGCGAGCAGGGCATTGATGATCGCTTCTTCCACGGCTTCGGTCGCGGCCAGAAACAGCTCGCTGATGTGGTCGTTGTTGACCATGCGCAAACCGTCGCAGGTGGCTGCGCGTTTAGCCTCGTAAGCGGCAGGCGGGACGTGATCATTGCCAGTGGCGAAGGCTATGAAGATGTCGCCGCTGTGGTCTTCGTTACCGCCGCCGGTACGCGCCAGGCCCAGGCTGGCACGCTGTGCCAGACGCGTGCATTGATGGGGCAGCAGCGGCGCATCGGTGGCCAGGCAGACGACGATCGAGCCCATGCCCGGGTGCGGCAGCGCTGCCCGCAGGAACGGTGAATCCTTCTGTTCCATATAGCGCCCGACCGGGTAACCATCGACGCGTAATTCACTGCGAATGCCGTGGTTGGCCTGCACGATCGCGCCAACGGTCCAGCCACCCTGGGCAGCACTCAAACGGCGCGATGCGGTGCCGATGCCACCCTTGAATTCGTGGCAGATCATGCCGCTGCCACCACCCACCGCACCTTCGCCTACCGGCCCATCCGCGGCGCCGTTCAGTGCCTCGGCGACATGCTCGGGTTTGACGTGAAAGCCGTTGATGTCATTGAGCAGTCCGTCGAAGGTTTCCAGCACCACCGGCATATTCCAGTAAAGCCGTCCGTCATCCGGCTGCTGCTCTCGGTCCAGCACAATCAGCGCATCACGCACCACACCCAGGCTGTGGGTGTTGGTAAAGGCAATCGGACTGGTCAGCAGACCGGCCTCGCGAATCCATTCCAGGCCGGTCGCATCACCGTTGCCATTGAGTACATGCACGCCGGCAAAGCACGGTTGCTGGCTGGTCGAGCCGGGGCGCGGCCCGATCAGCGTGACGCCGGTGCAGATGTCACGGCCGCTGCTGCTGCGACCACGTACATTGCTGTGACCGACGCGCACCCCCGGCACATCGGTAATTGCGTTGAGCGGGCCGGGTTGCATCTGGCCAATCAGGATATCGAGATCACGGGCACGCGGATTCATAAGATTCAGTCTCTTCATTGAAAAGGTCGGGCGGCTTACCGCTCGGATGAGGCAGGCAGATTTCTTGCGCGGGTTACTGGCCGTTCTTGACCTTGCTCCACACCCGCGTACGCACGCGTTCGACGGCTTTGGGCAAGGGTTCGAGGGTGTAGAGGGTGGCCATGGCGGCAGGGGACGGGTACACCGCCGGGTTGTCGCGAGTGGCTGCTGCCACCAGCGTTGTCGCGGCGCGATTGCCATTCGGGTACGACAAGTGATCACTGACCGGCGCGATCACTTCCGGTCGCAGCAGGTAATCGATAAACGCCAGGCCTTGGGCGCGATTGGGGGCGTCCTTGAGCAGCACCAGAGTATCGAACCACACCGGCGCGCCTTCCTTGGGCAGGCTGTAGGCGATCTTTACGCCGTTATTGGCCTGCTCGGCATTGGTCTTGGCTTCGAGCATCGCCCCGGACCAGCCAACCGCCACGCAGATATTGCCGTTGGACAGATCGCTGATGAACTTCGAAGAGTTGAAGTAGGCGATGTGCGGGCGCAGCTTGAGCAGCAGTGCTTCGGCTTTTTTGTAGTCCTCGGGATCGGTGCTGTTCGGCGGCAAGCCCAGGTAATGCAGGGCGACCGGCAGCATTTCCGACGGCGAATCGAGCATCGCCACGCCGCACTCGCCCAGTTTGGCCAGATTGGCTTCGTTGAACAGCAACTCCCAGGAATCCACCGGCGCTTTGTCACCCAGCGCGGCGCGGACTTTGTCGACGTTGTAGCCAATGCCGTTGGTGCCCCACAGGTAAGGCACGGCGTACTGATTGCCCGGATCGTTGACCGCGAGTTTCTTCAGCAGATCGGGGTCGAGGTTTTGCCAGCCTGGCAGTTGATCGCGAGGCAACGGGGCGAGGGCGCCGGCTTTGATCAGGGTCGGCAGGCTGAAGTTGCTCGCCACGACAACGTCGTAGCCGCTGCGGCTGGTCATCAGTTTGCCTTCGAGCACTTCGGCGCTGTCGAAGGTGTCGTACACCGGCCGGATGCCGCTGTCGCGCTGGAAATCATGCAGGGTGTTCGGCCCGATGTAGTCGTACCAGTTGTAGACATGCACGCTCGGCTCGTCTGCCGCCATGGCAACCGAGGAGAGACAAAAACAGGCCAGCAGGCCCGGGTTGATAGATCCACGGTGACGACGCATGATGCGGCACTCCTGGCCTGTCGCAGGCCGGTGATGAACTGGAGTGGTCAGGCTAACGGGCCGGTCACACCAGCCCTATTCCCATCATGGGTTACTCGAAAGGGGTAGTGCGTGGACGCGTTGTTGCAGGAACTGCCGGTGCATCAGAGTCTGGCGCGGGTATTTTCTCACCTCGGGCAGGACGGTTTCTGGCGCGCGCTGGTCGACACCCTGCGCCTGCTGGTGCCGCTGGACAATGCCCTCGTCGCCCTGATGCAGGCCGGCCAGCCGCCGCGTTTGCTGATCGACTTCGACAGCAAGGGCTACGTGGACGACCAGCAGGAGCTGGCCGGTTATACCGCCGGCATGTACCTGCTCGATCCGTTTTATCAAGCCGCCGTCAGCGGGATCAGCGACGGCCTGCACAGCCTGGCCTCCGTTGCGCCGGATCAGTTTCTGCACAGCGAGTATTACCAGAGCTACTTTCGTGCCGTGGTGGGCGAGGATGAATTGCAGTTTCTGATCAACGTCGAAGGCGCGGTACTCGGCTTGTCCCTGGGCCGCTCGACCGCGTTTGGCATGGCCGAGCAGGGCCGACTGTTGTGCGTTCGTGACTGGGTATTGGCGGCGATGCGTCGCCACATGCAGTTGCTGCCGCCGCAAGGGCCGGTGGCTGAAGCGGTGGTGGGTGATCTGGCGACGTTGCTGGACCGTTTCGATGCCCGGCTGACCGCGCGCGAGATCGACACGGCGCGTCTGATCCTGCAGGGCTTTTCCAGCAAGGCGATGGCCCAGCAGATGGGGATTTCGCCGGAGACCGTGAAGGTGCATCGGCGCAATCTCTATCACAAGCTCAATGTCACCGGGCACGGTGAGTTGTTTGCACTGGTGCTGCGGCCGACGGTTTTTTGATCCACACAGAACTTGTGTGGGGGCGAGCCTTGGTGTTTCAGCTGATGCGCTGGAAGACCAGGGCTTTCAGGCCGCTCTCTGGATCGATATCGGGAAACTCCGGCGGGTTGTCCAGCCGATGCTCGAAGCGCAGGCTCGGCGCTTCCTGGGTCACGCCATCAATCAGAAAATCGGAACCGAACGACGGGTCGTTCATGCACGCGAGCACCGTGCCTTGCGCGGTGAGCAGTTCCGGCAAGCGGCGCAACACCCGTTGATAATCCTTGGTCAGCAAAAAGCTGCCTTTCTGAAACGACGGCGGGTCGATGATCACCAGATCGTACGGGCCGCTGTTGATCACCTTGCCCCAGGACTTGAACAGGTCGTGGCCGAGAAAGCTGACCTTGCTCAGGTCGTGGCCGTTCAAACGGTGATTGTCACGTCCACGGCTCAGCGCGGCGCGGGACATATCCAGGTTGACCACATGGCTGGCGCCACCCTCGATTGCCGCCACGGAAAAGCCGCAGGTGTAGGCGAACAGGTTCAACACCCGCTTGCCCACCGCCTGTTCGCGCACCCAGTTGCGTCCGTAACGCATATCGAGAAACAGCCCGGTGTTCTGCTTGCGCCCCAGGTCGACGCGGTACTGCAAGCCACCCTCGACGATGGTCATTTCTTCGATTTCCTCACCGATCAGCCATTCGGCCGTGCTTTGCGGCAGATAACGGTGCTGGATCAGCAAAGTGTGCGCGCCGGACTGCTGCCACTCGGCCGAGGCGGCGAGGAGCAGCAGCGAATCCCGCAGATCTTGCAGCTGCTCAGGCGCCGGTTCCTTGAACAGCGACACCAGCACCACGCCCTGCAACCAGTCCACGGTCAGCTGCTCCAGCCCCGGCCAGCAGCGCCCGCGGCCGTGAAAAAAACGGCGGGTTTCGCTGGGCGCCGTTGCCAGTGCGGGCAGCAAATGAGCGTGGAGGGTCGCGAGGGCTTCAGGGGTCATGGATCAGGATCGGCCAGTCAAAGGGCCGGCATTTTAACCACAAATGAGGGGATTCGATGGGCGCTGCGCTTCGAAAAACAACACCTTGGCGAAATCCTCTGTATCAAAAATGAATTTCTTCAGGGCGCGCTGCTCATACCAGATAAGCAGCGGATTCAAAACCGCTTATCAAAAATGTAATTCGGGGGAGTGCTGTTCATGTGCCCTACACCTACGTCGAGCGCGCACCTTCCTGGCGGGTTGATTCTGATTGTCGAGGACGACCCGTTGATTCTGGAGTTTCTCTGCGAAATTCTCCAGGAGGAAGGGTTCAAGGTCGAACCGCAAACCAGCGCCGACGCCGCCTCACTGTATCTGGAAAAACATGCAGCCGACGTTGCGCTGCTGCTGACCGACATCACCATGCCCGGCACGCTTAACGGCGCGGACCTGGCCAATCTGTTCGGCGACCGCTGGCCGGAGAAACCGGTGATGGTCATGTCCGGCTATGAAACGCCCGAGACTTCCGGGGTCAAGCATTCGGTGGCGTTCATCAAGAAGCCGTGGGCGATCGGTCAGTTGCTCGATTGTGTGGAAAGCGCGTTCAAATCCAAGGCGCCGCAGTTGCACTGACAAGTGCTACATTGCCGGGCCAGGCTGCCCGGCCAACTGTCAGAGGATTTGCTCTCTTGTCTGCACAAGCATCGGTTTTTGATCGCGCGTTCGGCGCGTTCCTGTTCGACATGGACGGCACCGTCCTCAACTCCATCGCCGCCGCCGAGCGCATCTGGTCAGCGTGGGCGGTGCGCCATGGCGTTGATGTCGAGACGTTCCTGCCGACCATCCATGGCGCGCGGGCGATCGACACCATCACCCGGCTGAATCTGCCGGGGCTGGATGCTGAGCAACAAGCAGCGTTCATCACCGCAGCGGAAATCGAAGACGTTGAAGGCATTGTCGAGATTCCTGCGGCGGCAGCCTTTCTCAACGCGCTGCCGAAAAATCGTTGGGCGATGGTGACGTCGGCGCCTCGCGATCTGGCGTTGCGGCGGATGGCGGCGGCGGGGATTCCGGAGCCGGCGGTGATGATCACGGCGGAAGATGTAAAGGCTGGCAAGCCTGATCCTGCGGGGTATCTCTTGGCTGCAAATAAGCTGGGAGTCGAGCCGGCTGACTGTCTGATTTTTGAAGACGCCACGGTTGGTATTCAGGCTGCGGAAGCGGCGGGCGCGGCGTTGATGATTATCACCACCACGCACCAGCACCCGATAGAAACGGCGCATGCGACGTTGGCCAGTTACGATGCGATCGGCGTCAGAGTCGGCGCCGATGGTCTGCTTCGTCTGACGGAAATCTGATCTGTTCCGAAATGCCCCTCACCCTAGCCCTCTCCCGCAGGGAGAGGGGACTGACCGGGGGATATTCAGGTAATACGCCGACGTGAAAGGTCTTCTCTGAATCCATAATCGCTATGGTCTTTCAGGTCGACGTCAAGTTCAGCACAACTCGGTCGGTTCCCTCTCCCCCGGGAGAGGGCTAGGGTGAGGGGCTACGGTCTGCCAGACACAGGGGATCGTCGATCAAACCACATCCCCGTCACCGGTCGGCAGCTCGACCATGCCGGCAATATCGCAACTACGCTGATTCATGCTTGTGAAATCGTCGCCAAAGTCGAGCGCGGTGGAACTCCTTGCTAATGAGGTAAACGCATGAAGATCGATCTAAGTGGAAAACTGGCCATCGTCAGCGGCAGTACCGGCGGCATCGGTCTGGGCATCAGCCAGTCGCTGGCTGAAGCCGGGGCGACGGTGGTGGTCATCGGTCGCGACACGGCCAAGGTCGAGCAGGCGCTGGCGAGCATTCGCCAAGCGGTGCCCCGCGCGCAGTTGCGTGGTCTTACCGCCGATCTGGGCACGGCCGAGGGCGCGGAAAAGCTTTTCGCCGCCGAACCGCGCGCGGACATTCTGGTCAACAACCTCGGCATCTTCAACGACGTCGATTTCTTCGAGACTCCCGACAGTGAGTGGACGCGCTTCTACGAGGTCAACGTGATTTCCGGCGTGCGCCTGGCGCGGCATTACGTGCCGGCGATGGTCGAGCAGGGTTGGGGCCGGGTGATCTTTCTGTCATCGGAATCCGGGGTGGCGACGCCGGCTGACATGCTCAATTACGGCGTGACCAAAAGCGCCAACCTCGCGGTGTCCCACGGCCTGGCCAAACGTCTGGCTGGTACCGGGGTCACGGTCAATGCGATCCTGCCGGGGCCGACTTTCACCGATGGCCTGCAGGACATGCTCAGAGACGCGGCCGCCGAATCCGGGCGCGACCTGCGCGACGAAGCCGACGCCTTTGTGCGCAAGGCCCGTCCGACTTCGATCATCCAGCGCGTAGCGGATGTTTCGGAAGTGGCGCATCTGGTCACGTACATTGCATCACCGCTGTCCTCGGCCACCACGGGCGCAGCGTTGCGCGTCGATGGCGGCGTGGTCGACAGCCTGACTATCTGAAATTTCCGAAAGAGAGGTTTTATGCCAACAGCATCTGCAACCATCGACATCCCGGCCTCGGCCGATCAGGTCTGGCAATTGATCGGCGGCTTCAACACGCTGCCGGACTGGCTGCCGTTGATCACCAACAGCGAACTGAGCGAAGGCGGGCGAGTGCGCACCCTGCAAACCGCTGACGGCGGCGTGGTCGTCGAACGTCTGCAGACCTTCGATAACGCCGCAAAAACTTACAGCTATTCGATTGAACAGGCACCGTTTCCCGCCAGCGATTATCTGGCGACGATCAAGGTTGAAGCCCAAGGGCAGGGTGCGCGGGTGACGTGGTCGGGGCGATTCAATGCGGTCGGCGTGAGCGATGAAGAAGTGGTGGCGTTGTTCAACGGCATCTACCAGGGCGGGCTCGAAGCCTTGCGGGCGAATTACCCAACCTGAGACGCCGATCGTTCCCACGCTCTGCGTGGGAATGCAGCCCGGGACGCTCTGCGTCCCATTTCGAAAGCCGGAACGCGGAGCGTCCCTTGAGGCATTCCCACGCGGAGCGTGGGAACGATCGGCGCGAGACGTCAGGCCTGACTGATCAAACTCTGCCGACAATCCAGTACCAGTTTCGCCCCACCCAAATCACTGCCGCCCACCTCAAGACTGAAGCCGTGCAAGCTCACAATCGCCGCGACAATCGACAGCCCCAGACCAAAACCACTCTGCGGCTGGCTACCCTCGGTGCGGTAAAACCGCTGGAACACCGCCTCACGTTCCGTCTCGGGAATTCCCGGGCCTGAATCGTGCACCTCGATCCGCGTCTGGCCATTGGCATTGACCCCACGCAACATCACCGTGCCGCCGGGCGGGGTGAATTTGATCGAGTTGCTCAGCAGGTTCGCCAGCGCTTCGAACAGCAACGCGCGGTCGCCATTGAGCGGCGGCAGCGTCTCCGGCATGTTCAGTTGAAAGCGCAGATCGCCTTCCTCGGCCAGCGGCAGATAGAACTCGTGCAACTCCTCCAGCAAACGCACCGGATCAAGTTCGACGAAACCTGAGCGGCGCTGGCGATCCTCCAGCTCGGAAATCCGCAACAAACCGCGAAACCGCGCCATCAGCGTGTCCGCCTCAGCCAGAACCAGATCCAGTTGCGCCGCTTCTTGCGAACCTTCACCCGCCTGTTGCTGCATCCGATACAACTGCGCGCGCAGGCGGGTCAGCGGTGTGCGCAAGTCGTGGGCGATATTGTCGCAGACACCTTTGACCTCGTTCATCAAGCGCTCGATGCGCTCGAGCATGGCGTTGACGATGGCGGCGAGCATGTCCAGTTCATCGCGGCGATTGGACAGCGGCAAGCGGTGCGTCAGGTCGCCGGCAACGATGGCCTGGGCGCTGTTCTGGATCGCGCGGATGCGCTGCAGCGGTCGACGCCGCAGCAGATGCCAACCGGCGACCCCGGGAATAATCGTCAGCGACACGCCCCAGAACAGCGCGTGCAAAATGATCCGCGTCACTGCGAACAGCGAGCCGTTGTCACGCAGCAGCACCAGCCAGCGCCCGTCGCGAGTCTGGGTGGCCACAGCATCGCAGCTGTCGCTGGGCAGAGTCGGATCGTCGGAATCGGCGCACTCGGCGAGCATGTGGATCTTGCCGTCGAGCGGCAGTCCTTCGGGAATTTGCTGAAGTGCGCCGCCCAGGTAAACGCCGTCAGCGCTGAACAGACCATAGGCGTCGATACCACGAATATCGAAGGTCATGCTCGCCGCGAGCGCGTCTTCGAGTTGCTCGCCGCGAAAATGCGAGAACAGATGCTGGCGTTGCATCAACGAATGTTTGGCGAGTTTGTCGAGGTAGCCGGACACCTCGTAATACATGACCCCCATGAGGATCGCGCTCCAGGCCACAAACAGCGAGCTGTACAGCGCCAGCAAGCGGCTGCTGGAGGAACGCCAGCCGTCAGACGGGTTCGGCAATGACATAGCCGGAGCCCCGTACCGTGCGGATCAGCGGAACGTTGCCGGCTGCGTCGATCTTCTTGCGCAGACGGCCGATGTGCACGTCGATCAGGTTGGTGCCCGGGTCGAAGTGATAACCCCAGACCTCTTCGAAAATCATCATCCGCGAGAGAATCTGGCCGCTGTTGCGCATCAGAAACTCGAGCAGTTTGTATTCGGTGGGCAGCAGCGTCAGCACCTGTCCGGCGCGGCGGGCTTCATGGCTGATCAGGTCGAGTTCGAGGTCGGCGACGTTCAATGTCGTGGCCTGGGTGGCGACGCTGTTTTGCCGACGCAGCAACACTTCGACCCGCGCGGCCATTTCATCGGTGGCGAACGGTTTGGTCAGGTAGTCATCGCCACCGGCGCGCAAACCGCGCACTCGCTCATCGACATCGGAGAGGGCGCTGATCATCAGAATCGGCGTCGCCACGCCCATAGTGCGCAGGGTGGTGACGATGGCCAGACCATCCAGCTCGGGCAACATGCGATCGAGGGTGATCAGGTCGTAGTTGCCGCTGACGGCGCGGTCGAGGCCTTCGCGGCCATTGTCGACCCAGTCGACATCCAGCCCGTGGCTGCTCAGTTCGGCAACGATTTCCCGCGCGGTCACGGCGTCGTCTTCGATGGTCAAGATACGAGTCATAGGCAGGCCTGCTGATCGGTTCAAACGGAATGGCAGCATTTTGCCAAGAATTTACCGTGACGCTTTAAATTAACTTTCATCTTCGTCGCGACGGTGAATCGGAACTGATCGGATTTGCCAGTCAGTCATCAATGCAGAAAACCCGCAGGCTCTGACCATTTATTGCAAATTGCACGGATCAGCGAAGTTCAAACTTTCTAACCTGTTGAAAATAGACAGTTTATTTAGTTTCTGTAACTGGCACGGTCACTGCAATTCCTCACCTGACGAGTTGTAACACCATTTTTCATGCCTGGAGCAGTACAACAATGAATAGATCCCCTGATGGCTATTATCCTGCCGTGGAAGAGTCGAGCAGCGTCTCAGGCGTGTCCTGGGGCGCGATCTTTGCCGGTGCTGCGGCGGCCGCTGCGCTGTCGATGATTCTCGTGCTGCTCGGTTTCGGTCTGGGCTTTTCGGCGGTTTCACCGTGGGCCGGAGAGGGCGTGAGCGCCAAGGGCCTGGGCATTTCGACGATTGTCTGGCTGGCTGTGACGCAGATCATTGCTTCCGGCATGGGCGGCTACATTGCCGGTCGTCTGCGGGTGAAATGGGCGAACATGCACGGTGACGAAGTCTACTTCCGTGACACCGCCCACGGCTTCCTCGCCTGGTGCGTCGCCACGCTGGTCACCGCTGTGCTGGTGGTCGGTTCGGTCAGCAGCGTCGTCAGCGGCGGTGTGCAGGCTGGGGCTAACGTCGTCGGCGGTGCTGCCGGTGCGATGAGCCAGGCCGCCGGTTCTGCCGCAGCCAATACTGACAGCGATCAGTACGGCTACTTCGTCGACAGTCTGTTCCGTGACGACCGTCCGGCTGCCGTCAGCGATGACGCCGCACGCGGCACCGTGACCCGCATCTTCGCCCAAAGCCTGGCCAACGGTCAGCTCAGCGCCGAAGACCGCACCTACCTCGCACAACTGGTATCGCAACGTACCAATCTGAGCCAGGTCGATGCTGAACGTCGTGTCGACGAAATCTACGCCAACACGCAGAAAGCCATCGCTGACGCGAAACTGAAGGCCCAGCAAGCTGCCGACACCGCCGCGAAAGTCGCTGCCTACACCTCGCTGTGGATGTTCGTCGCGCTGCTGGCCGGTGCGTTCTTCGCCAGCCTCGCAGCCACCTTCGGCGGTCGTCGTCGCGATGCAGTCGAGTACGTTGAAGTCGACACCTACACCACTACCACTCCGGTCCGTTAAAAAGGAGAGTCACCATGCGCTCATTACTGCTGTTCTTCCTCGGCGTACCGATCCCGATCATCATCCTGATCGCCCTGTTCGTACACTGATCCCTCTGAGGCAGGATGCCTCTGCCGCTTTCATCTTCGGGTGAAAGCGGCTTTTTCGCTTTCTGCGGGGCCAGTTCGTCTTCTCCAACTAACCGTTTCCATCCCGCCATTTTCACTGGCCTGGATCAATATTTCCCCTGGCGATATCGCCTACCGTAAATGATCCAGGCCTTTGCTGAGGTATGAGCTACAGTGCTTGTCGCGCACCTTGTTGCGCTGACGAAGTATCCGCGTCGACGTTGAAAACACAGCAATAAAAGCGTCGACGAGGCGTAGTGCAGCAAGGAGCTGACACAACCTCAACTGAATCTTCACGGACGAACACCGTAATGAACTGCCTAGAAAGAACCTTCGATATCCAGCCCTTGGTGCAGGCGGACATGACCGTGCACATCAACGGCCAAGCGGTCAGCGCCGCCATTGGCGAAACCGTTCTCAGCGTCATCCAGTCCCTCGGCGTGCGCCAGATCGCACGCAATGACCATGATCAGATCAGCGGCGCCTATTGCGGCATGGGCGTGTGCCAGTGCTGTCTGGTGAAAATCAACGGTCGCCACAAACGTCGCGCCTGCCAGACTGTGGTGCGCGACGGCATGCTGATTGAAACCCGAGTCAACCGCGTCGTCGCGCAGGAGGTTGTATGAGCCTGCAACCGTTGATCGTCGGCGGCGGGCCGGCGGGGATGGCGGCGGCCATCGAACTGGCGCGCCACGGCGTGCGCTGCACCTTGCTCGAAGAGGCTTCGCGCCTCGGCGGTGTGGTCTATCGCGGGCCGTTGCGCGATGGCGTGCAGCTGGATTATCTCGGGCCGCGTTATTCCGAAGCACTGGACAAACTGCACGGTGAATTTCAGCAGCAGTCAGGGCTGATCGACGTGCGCCTCAACCATCGGGTGGTCGGCGCCGAAGGCACCCGCGCAGTGGTGGTGCTCGACGGTGATGAGCAACTGCACGAGATCGCTTATCCGCAACTGCTGTTGGCCGCTGGATGTCACGAACGCAGTGTGCCGTTTCCCGGCTGGACGTTGCCGGGAGTGATTCTGCTCGGTGGTCTTCAATTGCAGATCAAGAGTGGCGTGGTCAAGCCGCGGGGGCCGGTGATCATCGCCGGCACCGGGCCGTTGCTGCCGCTTGTCGCGACCCAGTTGCATGCGTCTGGCGTGCGCGTCGCCGGCGTCTATGAGGCTTGCGCATTCGGCAAGATCGCCCGCGAGAGTCTGGCACTGCTGAACAAGCCGCAGCTGTTCCTCGACGGCTTGAGCATGCTCGCTTACCTCAAGTTGCACGGCATCCCGATGAACTACGGTTGGGGGGTGGTCGAGGCCCACGGCGAGGGCGAATTGAAAAGCGTCAGCGTCGCGCCGTATTCTTCGGCGTGGGAGGCAGATCTGTCGCGGGTCGAGCGTTTCAAAGCGCAGACGCTGGCGGTCGGTTACGGTTTTATTCCGCGCACGCAATTGAGCCAGCAGATGGGCCTTGATCACGGCTTCAGCGCCGATGGCTATCTGCGTGCCAATGCCAATGTCTGGCAGCAAAGCAGCGTGGTGCATGTGCATCTGGCCGGCGACATGGGCGGGATCCGCGGCGGCGAAGCGGCGATGCTCGCCGGCAAGATCGCCGCCACTTCGATCCTGCTGCAACGCGGTGTGCTCGACGCCGAGCTGGCCCGGGTGCGCCGCGATCGTTACGCGAGCAAGCTCAGAGCCATCGTGCGCTTTCGTGCGGCGGTGGATCGCTACACCGAGCGCGGCGTTGGTCAGATCGCTTTGCCCGCAGCCGACACGGTGATCTGCCGCTGCGAACATGCGACCCGCGCCGACATCGATCTGGCCCTGGAGCAGGGTGTGCAAGACATCGCCAGCCTGAAAATGCGCACCCGCGTGAGCATGGGCGATTGTCAGGGGCGGATGTGCGTCGGCTATTGCAGCGATCGCCTGCGCCATGCCACCGGACGTCAGGATGTCGGTTGGTTGCGCCCGCGCTTTCCAATCGATCCGGTGCCGTTTTCCGCGTTCCAGTCCCTCGGCAAGGAGGGCGCTTGCCATGAGTAAGTTCTACGACGTGGTCATTGCCGGTGGCGGCGTGATCGGCGCCTCCTGTGCCTACCAATTGTCCAAGCGCAAAGATTTGGAAGTTGCGCTGATCGACGCCAAGCGCCCCGGCAACGCGACCCGCGCTTCGGCGGGTGGTTTATGGGCGATCGGCGAATCGGTCGGCCTCGGCTGCGGGGTGATTTTCTTTCGCATGATGTCGGCCAACCGCAAGCGCGAAACCCAGGGCGCCGCAGTCGCGGTGGACGCCAGTACGCCGCATATTTTGCCAGCGTCGTTTTTCGATTTTGCCTTGCAATCCAACGCGCTGTACCCGGCGCTGCACCGCGAACTGAAAGACAACCACGGCATGGATTGCAAGTTCGAGAAGACCGGATTGAAATTCGTGATCTATGACGACGAAGACCGGCTCTACGCCGAGCACATCGTCGGCTGCATTCCGCATCTGGCCGATCAAGTGCGCTGGCTCGATCAGGCGGCGTTGCGCGCGGCTGAACCGAGTGTCAGCCATGAGGCGCGCGGGGCGCTGGAGTTTCTCTGCGACCATCAGGTCAGCCCGTTCCGCCTCGCGGATGCCTACATGGAAGGCGCGCGGCAGAACGGCGTCGACATCTTCGTCAACACCAACGTCACCGGCGTGTTGCATCACGGCACTCGCGTGACCGGCGTGCAGACGGCAGAAGCGGGCGTGTTTCACTGCAAGACGCTGATCAACGCCGCCGGTGCCTGGGCGGCGGACTTGAGCGAGTGGGCGACGGGTATCCGCATTCCGGTGAAACCGGTGAAAGGGCAGATCCTGCTGACCGAGCGCATGCCGAAAATCCTCAACGGCTGCCTGACCACCAGCGATTGCTACGTGGCGCAGAAGGATAACGGCGAAATCCTTATCGGCAGCACCACCGAAGACAAAGGCTTCGACGTCACCACCACCTACCCGGAAATCGCCGGGCTGGTGCAGGGCGCGGTGCGCTGTTTGCCGGAGCTGGCGGACGTCAACCTGAAACGCACCTGGGCGGGACTGCGTCCGGGCTCACCGGATGAGTTGCCGATCCTCGGGCCGATGCGTGGGATCGAGGGTTATCTGAATGCTTGCGGGCACTTCCGCACCGGCATTCTGACGTCGGCGATTACCGGTGTGCTGCTGGATAAACTGGTGAATGACGAACCGCTGCCGCTGGATATCACACCGTTTCTGGCGGATCGGTTTGCGGTTGCAGGCGTCGAGCCGGCGCCCGCGCTGGAACTGGCCTGATTCTCTCCCACATGATCGTTCCCACGCTCTGCGTGGGAATGCCTCAAGGGACGCTCCGCGTTCCAGCTCGGGAAGTGGAACGCGGAGCGTCCCGGGCTGTGTTACCACGCGGAGCGTGGGAACAATCAAATCAAAAGAACGCATGCATCAGGATTTGCGGGCTTCCTCTTCGAGCTGATCGGACTCGAACAATTTGGCCAGTTCCGCCCGGGCTTCCTGGGCGGTCTGCAGGACTTTGGCGGCGTCGTCGTAGACGGCGTGTTGCGCCTCCAGCACCTGTTCGTCGTGATGCTTGAAACGCTTGATCCGCGCATCGGCCTGGGCTTGGGTCAGACCGAGGCCGACCAGCGTGCGCCGGCTCATTTCCAGGCTCGAATAATAGGTCTCACGAATTGCTTCCGCGCCGACATCCACCAGGCGATGCACGTGCTGACGGTTACGCGCGCGGGCGATGATTTTCATGTGCGGATAGTGCTTGTGCACCACTTCGGCAGTCTTGATGTTGGTCTCCGGATCGTCCGTGGCGATGACGAAATACTCCGCCTCGCCAACCTTCGCCGCGTGAAGGATTTCCGGGCGCATCGGGTCGCCATAGAACACCGGCACACCGCCGAAGCTGCGCGACAGTTCGATGGTTTCCACCGAGGTGTCCAGCGCAACGAACTTGATGTTCTGCGCGCGCAGAATCCGCGCCACGATCTGGCCCATCCGGCCCATGCCGGCAATCACCACGCGTGGCGCCTCGGTATCGATCTCTCGGAATTTCTCCGGCACTTCCACCGGCTGCACTTTCGGGCTGACCAGCCGTGCGCAGATCAACAGCAGCAACGGCGTCAGCGCCATCGACAGGGTGATGGTCAGCACCAGCATGTCGTAGAGACGCGGCTCGAACAGGCCCTGATCGCGACCGATCTTGAACACCACGAAGGCAAACTCACCGCCGGCAGCGAGGACGATGCCGAGGCGGATTGCGCTGATCTTGTTCAGTCCGCCTGCCAAGCGCCCAACCACGAACAGCAGCGGCAACTTCAGACCGATCAGTAGCAGGGTCAGGCCCAACACGGTGATCGGCGCGCTCAACAACAGGCTGAGATTGGCGCCCATGCCGACGCTGATGAAAAACAGCCCGAGCAGCAGGCCCTTGAACGGTTCGATCTGCGCTTCCAGCTCGTGGCGATATTCCGAGTCCGCCAGCAGCAGACCGGCGAGAAACGCGCCCAGCGCCATCGACACGCCGACCAGATCCATCAGCCATGCTGTGCCGATCACCACAAGCAACGCGGTGGCGGTGGACACTTCCGGCAGACCGGTTTTCGCCACCACGCGAAACACCGGACGCAGCAGATACCGCCCGCCGATCACCACCACGGCAATGCCGCCGAGCACCTGCAAGCTGTGACGAATATCGTCGGCGGTGCTGGTGTGGTGATCGACACCGGCGAGCATTGGCACCAGGGCGATCAATGGAATCGCCGCGATGTCCTGGAACAGCAGAATCGCAAACGCCAGCCGCCCGTGGGGGCTGGTCAGTTCCTTGCGTTCGGCGAGGCTTTGCAGGCCGAACGCTGTGGAGGAGAGCGCCAGACCGAGGCCCAGCACAATGGCGCTGTTCAGCGGCTGGCCGAACACCGACAGTGCCAGCACGCCGATCACCGATGCGGTCAACAGCACCTGCGCCAGACCGACGCCGAACACCGATTTGCGCATCACCCACAAGCGGCGCGGCGACAGCTCCAGGCCGATGATGAACAGCAGCAACACCACGCCCAGCTCGGAGATATGCGCAACGCTTTGCGGGTTGCCGATCAGGCCGAGCACCGACGGGCCGATGATCACCCCGGCAAACAGATAACCGAGCACTGCGCCCAGTTGCAGACGTTTGGCCAAAGGCACGGTGAGCACGGCCGCGAACAGAAACACGACAGCGGCTTGCAACAGATTGCCTTCATGGGGCATTGGAACGACTCCTGACTACGGGTACGGCGGGGGGGACAAGGATAAGGGTTACGCGGTCTCCAGACCATTCGAGATCCAATGTGGGAGCGAGCCTGCTCGCGAATGCGGTGGGTCAGTCACCTATGCATTGACTAATGCCCCGCATTCGCGAGCAGGCTCGCTCCCACAAGGCCAGCTTTCATCAGGTCTGTAATAATTTGCATCAACTGGTTACATTTATAACCCCTGCGCATCAATTTCCGGAAACGCCATGGCCATCAACTTCGACCTCAACGACCTGCAAGCCTTTCGCGCGGTGGTCGAGCAGGGCAGTTTTCGCAAGGCTGCCGACACCGTGCGCCTGTCACAACCGGCGCTGAGTCGGCGCATCGAAAAGCTCGAAGACGCCCTCGGCGTGAAACTGTTCGAGCGCACCACGCGCAAGGTCAGCCTGACCCAGGCCGGGCGCGGCTTCATGCCCAGCGTCGAGCGCTTGCTGGATGATCTCGACATTGCCTTGCTCGGCATCAGCGAAGTCGCCTCGACGCGTCTGGGCCATGTCACCGTCGCCTGCGTGCCGTCGGCGGCGTACTACTTCATGCCCCGCGTGGTCGCGCGCTATCACCAGCAGTTTCCACGGATCAAGGTCAAAGTCCTCGATTCCAGCGCCCACGATGTGTTGAGTGCGGTGGTCAATGGCGAGGCGGATTTCGGTTTGAGTTTTCTCGGCACGCAGGATGCCAAAGTCGAGTTCGAACCGCTTGTGCAGGAGTGCTACGTTGTCGCCTGTCGTCGCGATCATCCGCTGGCCGGGCGCTGCAGCGTCAGTTGGGACGAGTTCTATCAACAGGATTACATCGCGCTGGACAAGACTTCGGGCAATCGCTTTCTGCTCGATCAGGCCTTGGGCGGGGTGGTGCCGCAGCGGCAGAGCATCTGCGAGACGCGGCATGTGACGACGATGATCGGTTTGGTGGAGGCGGGGCTGGGCGTGGCGGCGGTGCCGTTGATGGCGATGCCCGGGCCGGATCATCCGATCCTGACGCGGGTGCCACTGATTGAGCCGCAAGTGATGCGCAGTGTCGGCATCATCAAGCGCCGGGATCGCACGTTGACCCCGGCGGCTTTGGAACTGGAGCGGCTGGTCGTGGAAATGCGCGTCCAGCCGCCAACGATCAACGCTTGACCGAATCCAGCCCGGTGGCCTGCACGTCAGCCTGAGCGGCCGGTGCAGCGAGGTAGGCGAGCAGGGCCTTGGCTTCTTGCGGATGCTCGGCCTTGACCGGAATGCCAGCGGCAAAACGCGTCACCGACTGCACCGATTCCGGAATCTTCGCGACGAAGCTCACGCCCGGCACCGGCAGCAATTCGCTGACCTGCTGGAAGCCCAACTGATAGTCGCCAGTGGCGACCACCGAGCCGACCGGGATCCTGGCGATCATCTTGGCTTTCGGTTTCAACTGATCTTCGATGCCGAGTTTCTTGAACAGCTGCTGCTCGATGTACACGCCGCTGGCGCTGTCGGAGTAGGCCACCGATTGCGCATCAAGCAGGGTTTTCTTCAGGCCATCGACGCTGCTGATGTCCGGTTTCGCCGCGCCTTCACGCACCACCATGCCGATCCGCGAATCCGCCAGTTCAACGCGGGAGGCCGGGTCGACCTTGCCTTGTTTGATCAGCTCATCAAGAGCGTAACCGACCATGATCACCACGTCGGCGTGCTCACCGCGAGCCAGACGATTGGGAATGGCTTCCGGCGCCTTGCCCATCGACGGGCCGAGGCTGGTGGTCAGGGTGTTACCGGTGGCGGCGGCGAATTTCGGCCCGAGGATCTTGTAGGCGGCGGTGAAGCCACCGGAGGTCATCACGCTGAGTTCTTCGGCCTCGGCCGCGAAGTTGAAGGCGAGACCGGCGAGCAGGGCGGTGACAGTAAAAAGTTTTTTCATGGCGATTATTCCTCAGGCCGCGACAGGTTGTAGACGACCACCGGCACGGCGGTACAGATAAAGCGTGGCGCACAGGGCGCACAGGGCACCGATGCTCATCCAATAACCTGGCGCGGCTTTGTCGCCGGTGTACTGGATCAGGAAAGTCGACATCGCCGGGGTGAAACCGCCGAAGATCGCGGTGGCCAGGCTGTAGGCCAGGGAGAAACCGGCGACGCGCACTTCCACCGGCATGATTTCGGTCAGCGCCGGAATCATTGCGCCGTTGTACAAGCCGTAGATAAACGACAACCACAGCAGCGACAGCAGCATGTTGGTGAAGCTCGGCGCCTGCACCAGGAACGACAGCGCCGGATAAGTCGTGGCTAGCGCCAGCAAGGCCATGCCGATCAGCACCGGACGACGGCCGATGCGGTCAGACAACGCACCACCAATCGGCAGCCAGAAGAAGTTCGACACACCCACCAGCAGCGTCACCAGCAGCGCGTCGGAAGTGCTCAGGTGCAGCACGGTTTTACCGAAGGTCGGCGCGTACACGGTGATCAGGTAGAACGCGGTGGTGGTCAGCGCGACCATCAGCATTCCGCCGAGCACCACGCCCCAGTTCTGGCCAAGGGTGCGGAACACTTCGCGCATGCTTGGACGGTGTTTGCGTGCGGCGAACTCTTCGGTTTCCGCCAGATTACGACGCAGGAAGAAGATGAACGGGACGATCATGCAGCCGACAAAAAACGGAATGCGCCAGCCCCAGGCGGCCACGGCTTGCGGCTCCATCCACTGGTTCAGACCGTAGCCCAGCGCGGCAGCGACGATGATCGCCACTTGTTGACTGGCCGACTGCCAAGCGGTGAAAAAGCCTTTGCGACCCGGCGTGGCGATCTCGGACAGATACACCGAAACACCGCCCAATTCCGCACCGGCCGAGAAGCCTTGCAGCAGTCGTCCGATCAGCACCAGTGCCGGGGCGAACAGGCCAATGGTTTCGTATCCGGGCACCAGCACAATCAATATCGTGCCGCTGGCCATGATCGACAGGGTGACGATCAGACCTTTGCGCCGGCCGACGTCATCGATGTAGGCGCCGAGCACAATGGCGCCCAGCGGACGCATCAGGAAGCCTGCGCCGAACACTGCGAAAGTCATCATCAGGGAGGCGAACTCACTGCTCGCCGGGAAGAACACCGCCGCGATCTGCGTGGCGTAGAAGCCGAACAGAAAGAAGTCGAACTGTTCGAGGAAGTTGCCCGAGGTCACCCGGAAGATGGCACCGGCCCGCGAGCTGTTGGTAGGAATTGAGGCTGTCATTGAAAAGTACTCCACCGCTTTTATGACGTGCGCTACGGAGAAGCGGCGCACGGTTTTTATTGAGGTGGATGGTGGCGCAGATGTAACAATCTGTTAATTGCATTGTTGGCATGGATTGATGCGTGGGGCGGATCAATGGCTTCAGTGCTTGGCGCATTTGTGGGAGCGGTGGTGATCAGAGAATCAGCGTTCGCCAAGACTTGTGGGAGTGGAGCTCAGGTCAAAACTGTGGTGTAACACCAACCCTGTGGGAGCTGCGGTGCGACGATTCGAGTTGCCAGCGATGGCGGTCTGATGGACAAGGCCTCCTACGGCCACCTCCAGCAAAAAACAAGGAATGTTTCCAGCGCCACGCAGTCGGAGTTCAGGTACTACCCATCCGAAAGAGGTTCACCGATGAACAGTAAAACCCTAATCGCCAGCCTGGCCCTCGTTGCCGGTATTGCCGGGATCACGCCCATTGTTCAAGCGGCGCAAACCTCCAGCGAACCCGCCGTGCAATCGCCGACCAGCGACCGCCAGTTGAAGGTCAACGACCGCGCTCCAGAAATGTACCAGCGCAAAGAGGAGGCTCTGAAGAACTGGAAAGCCAAAGGTCTGAAAGCGCCGATCGACCAGTCGCAGTGGGTGCAGATCAATGACCAGTACGTGATGGTGATGATCACCAACGGTACGATTGTCGAGATGCAACCCGTCGAGCGATAGATCAGGTTTACAATTGGCCACGGATGGCCGATTGCATTCGAACGCCGTTCCAGTAAAACAGCGGACGTCTGGATGAGGAACAAGGGATTGGACAAGAAACCGCTCTATCGCAAAGTGAACACTCGTACGTGGGGTGTTCGTCGCCACGAATCAGTTGCGCATTATCGCGATCAGCGCAACAGCAAAGCTGCAAGCCGTGACGAAGGCATGCGAAGTTCGATGCACGCAGGCAAACAATACGGGCGAGATTACACGCCGTTGTTTCGCTTCCTGCTGTCTCGGGTGGGCGGTTCTTGGGATGCCATTTTCAGCGAAGCTGTGGCCCGACTGGATCAATCAGCGCCGGTTTTCTGGATGGTTGCCATCCATGAGAAGGATCGCGAAGAAGTCGTGCGACTGGGTGAGTCCAGTTATTTCAACGGGCTGTATGTCGACGAGAAAAATCTCCTGCAAATGGTCAATCCGAAGCTGCAGGCGCAGGACATGACGCCGAGCTGCGAGTGCTGTACCCACACGTTCAACGGTGTCGTATTCGGCCAGAACGCGGGCTTTGGCCCGCGCACATCGTCAGTTGTCGACGCAGAAGAGCCGCCAGCGTGAATCAGAGCAGCTCCCCCTTGTCCCACAAATGCACCAGCTCCCCCGGCGCCCGATCCTCCGGCACCTTCAACACCATTTCCCCGGACTGATAGCGCACTTCAATCTGGTAGAAGCGCTGATCCCCACGGCCCGATTCGCTGCTATCGAGTGGCAGGCAACCCTCAAGCACCGAGCAGATCCTTGAACGCTGACTGATATCGCACTGGGCAAATTCGATTTCCCGTGGTCGGCTCAGGCTGTGAATCGCTGCAACGCCACCCTGGCGAGATACGCGCAAAACGGAATCTTTACCCAGCTCGGGTAGCGTTTTCATACGGTCTCCTCGGATTATTCGATGCCGACCTGTGCCCAGGCTTGCTGCACCGTGTCGGCTGCTTCGGCGCCGAAACGCTCGCCGGCGTGGTTGATCGTCAGTTTTGCGAACGCGTCAAACGTTGCGTCCTGTTTCAAACGGTCATCACACAGCGTGTCGTACCAGACGCGTCCGGCTTTTTCCCAGGCGAAGCCGCCAAACGCTCGGGCTGCCAGGTAAAACGCGCGGTTGGGAATGCCGGAGTTGATGTGTACGCCGCCATTGTCTTCGCTGGTGATGACGAACTTGCGCATGTGATCCGGTTGCGGATCCTTGCCCAGCATCGGGTCGTCGTATGCCGTGCCGGGGTGCGACATCGAGCGCAGGCCCTTGCCTTGAATCTGTGGCATCAGCAGGTCGGCGCCGATCAACCAGTCTGCCTGCTCGGCGGTCTCGCCGAGGGTGTACTGCTTGGTCAATACGCCGAACACGTCTGACAGCGACTCGTTCAACGCGCCGGACTGGTTGGCATAAATCAGCCCGGCTTCGCTTTCGGTGACGCCGTGGGCCAGTTCATGGCCGATGACGTCGAGCGAGCGGGTGAAGCGCTGGAAGATCTCGCCATCGCCGTCACCGAAAACCATCTGCGCGCCATTCCAGAACGCGTTTTCGTAGGCTTGCCCGTAATGCACGCTGCCGATCAGCGCGAATCCCTGATTGTCGATCGAGTCGCGACCGAGCACCTTCCAGAAGAAATCATAGCTGGCGCCCAGCGCATCGTAAGCCTCGTCGACCGCCGGATCCCCCGATGCCGGTTGGCCCTCGAGGCGCACCGGCATGCCCGGCAAGAGCATTTTGTTCTGCGCATCATGCACGCTGCGCCGTGCCAGGCCAGGCTTGCTCGCCTCCGGCAGAATCGCCCGCGCCGGCGGTTGCGAAGGACGGCCGGGGTTGGGCAGCAGGCTGCGCACATGATTGAGCGTCTGCATCGCGGCGTTGCGCTGCGGCTCGGAACCGTGGGCAATGATGCGGTTGAGAATGTAGGGCGGGATGAAACTGCGCAGCAATCGAGAGTCGGTCATCTAAGCATCCTTGTCGTCATACGATGTCGATACACATGTGAGCGGCAAGGCGTGTTTTCGGTTCCATGGATTGCCATCGACGCCGGATTCTGCGAAAAACGCCGCCTGCGAACATCTCAAGAGCCAACGACATGACAGACGAACTGCAAATCATCGACCTGCAACCGGGCGACGGCAAAGCCGCGGTGAAAGGCGCGCTGATCACCACCCAATACACCGGCTGGCTGGAAGACGGCACTGAATTCGACTCGTCCTGGAGCCGAGGCAAACCGTTTCAGTGCGTGATCGGCACTGGGCGCGTGATCAAAGGCTGGGATCAGGGCCTGATGGGCATGCAGGTCGGCGGCAAACGCAAATTGCTGGTACCGGCGCATCTGGGCTACGGCGAGCGGACCATGGGCAAGATCCCGCCGAATTCGAATCTGGTGTTTGAGATTGAGTTGCTGGAGGTTTTGACGCGGGAGGATTGAGGTATGACGTGCGTCTGGATGAAGCAACCCTCATCCAAACGCGTTCAACTTCGGATGCTCAGGTGAACATCTCTATATCGTCAATCGTGTCCTCAATGACGCCCTGCAACGAGGGCATCCGACGCCTTACGTTTTCGAGCGCCGGCAAAACGGTTTCGGTATTCAGTCTTCCATGTCGACGAGCGATATGGCCCAGGGCGGTGATGGCAGAGGCAGCGATCGCTTCGGTTTCGCTGGAGAGATATTGGAGGCAGAAAGACTGGGCCCACATTGGGTCTTCCTCGCTCATACCGATGGATACTAATCCTGCTGCCATATTTTCGGCGACACCACTTGCAATAAGTCTCATCGCCACGTCGCGGGAAATAGATGAATCTTGATAGATGAGGCTCATCGTCGACGCTAGCCCCTGACGCCGATGAATAAGTCCAGCTCCTTCGGCAATTGCTCTCCAAGTATTTCGCTGATTCGTTGAGTTTGGTCCGCAGTCAGCAGCCATTCTCCGTCGGGACTTAGACTGAGATCTGGCCAGCCCATTACGGCCAATATCGGACGCTCAGATTTCGAGTGGACCGACAGCTCGAATTTCAGCGTATCGTCCTCGCTTTCGTCTGGTAAAAAACCACTAATCCATAAATACATATTTTTATTCCTCTTCACTTTGGAGTCCATCGCTCGGGATCGGCAGGATCGATTTGCTCGCCCGTTTCGTGATTAAACTCACCTAGATGTTTGCCTTGCTTGTTATAGAGTTCTATAGCCCCTGTTTTGCTATCCCATTCATAGATTCGACCTTTCTTGTCTTTCCATCTGCTGCGCTTGCCGCCACCACCTTGAACACTGCTTTTGGATTTGACGGGATAGGTATCCGGGAATGCTGGGAGAGTTACGGGAGGCCGGTGATATTTGATGTCACCGCCAAGAGTAGGTCTTGAAAGCACAACGTATAGAGGCTGTACTCCAGAGTCCGCCGGAAAGACCAGAATAAAGTCCTGGTATTCAGGCGGGTAAACCGGATTGACGATGATTTTGTCCGCCTGCTCGGTCGGCGGGTATATCCAGATGTGTGGAACCTGCGGCGCACCCTCCAATGGCGGAATTGCCGATCCCCGTGATGAGTCTACAGAGGGAGTCCAGAGTAGGGTTGACCCATTCCCAAAATCTGCGACGTACGAGGCGCCTTGCTTGACGAACTGGATGACGGGAATCATTTCCCAGTCGCTGCGCGTTTGAGTGTTGTATCCGTATCCTTTCAACGTCCCATCGGGCTGCTGTTCCACATGCAATCGAACCCGAGTCCGAGCCGTCTCAAGCGACTGTAGCTGCTCCTCTGTGTAGAGAGCACTATCGGCGAGACTCGATGGCCACAGCAGCGCAACCAACCCGAGCAACCCGCCTGCGACGACACCGGCGGTGGCCAGGCTTGTGGTTCTTGCGGCGGCAGTGCTGGTGCTCAGACTGCCAGAGCTGCCGAGAGCAAAAGCTCCGATCGACGCTTGCAAACTGGTCGCGCCAATTGTCTTGAGTGCGATATTCCCGGCCGAGTCGCGTTCATGCCCCGCAAGCAAGGAGAGCGTTCCATAATCCGAAATTTTCCCAACCGGTATAAATCCGGATGGATTGGCATCATTGATGACGCCGTTCGGCAGCTTGCAACTTTTCACGAAAACACAGCCGCTTATATTTTGCTGTTCATGTATGACCTGGTGGCCAAGTCGATCTTCGTGGGCCTGCTGCCGAGCCAGCATGTCTTCATAAGCGCCTTGTGCGGCCTCGCGCGCAGCAAGTTCGCTGGCAGTCATGTAGCGGGTGGTGATGTGGTGTCCGTCTCCCTCTGGCGGGTTCTGGATCCGGGGGATGTCTTTCTTGCAAGCCATGAGCGTCCTTGTCCGCTGTTTAATAACGAAGCGGACGCTAAAGCAACGAAGGAGTGATGGATGTAGGACGCGTCTGAAAGTGTTGCTGTTGTTACAACCGTAAGAAGATCAAGAAATTATCGAGTTCAGGTGTTCCAGATCACCTACAGAGAAAGCGCTGATATTTCCGCTGAGCAAATTATTCATCTTCGTCTTTGTGATTCTCATACGGGCGGATGCCTGTTCGTTTGCAAGACCTAAGGCTCGCAAGTTTTTTTGAAGATTGCGCAGTAGTTCTGCCCGCAACCGCATGGTGGCGGCCTCTTGCGGTGTGTCTTCCAGAGCTTCCCAGATGCTGGAGAAGCGCGTGGATGAAGCTTGATGATCATTCATGGTTGGAATTATTCCAAGCTAGTGGCGAGGCGTCTGTCTAATTGGCAAGCGATCAGTTCAGATCACTGAGTGCAAGCCAGCTTACTGGCGACGGCCAGCTCGCAAAAGCCAGCGGATTCGGGCGTAGCTGTAGGCAATGGCGCAAGATGCTGTAGCCTCTTGCTAGCCGGGAGAACGCTGCGTTTACCTGACGATTGGATTGGGAAATACCAGACGGAGCATTTCAATAAAGCCATTGCCAGACAGGTCAACAAATCGCCTTACCCGACCGCCCAAACCGCTCTCGATAAACCGACGGCGGTACGCCCACCACGCTGCGAAACGCCACACGAAAACTCTCCACCGAGCGATAGCCGCAGCGCTGGGCGATCTGCTCGGTGTGTTGATGGGTGCTCTCGAGCAGCTCTCGTGCTCGCGCCAGGCGTTCATGTTGCAGCCAGGACTTGGGCGTTTGCCCGCTGGCTTCGGTGAAGCGCCGCAAAAACGTGCGCTCGCTCATTGCCGCTTCGCTGGCCAGATCGCGGACTTCCAGTGGTTCGTGCAGGCGTTCGCGGGCCCATTGCATGACGCGCGACAGGTCGCTGCGGGGTGTCGGGCTGACCGGGGTGGGGATGAATTGGGCCTGGCCGCCGGTGCGTTGTGGCGACATGACCAGTCGCCGCGCGACGGCGTTGGCGACATGCGTGCCGAAGTCACGTGTCACCAGATGCAGGCAGGCGTCGATGCCGGCGGCGCTTCCGGCGGAGGTGATCAGTTGACCGGCGTCGACGTAGAGCACGTCCGGATCGACCTCGATCGCAGGGAAGCGTTGCGCCAGTTCACCGGTGTAGCGCCAGTGCGTGGTGGCGCGGTGGCCGTCGAGCAGGCCGCTGGCTGCAAGGACGAACACCCCGGAGCAGATCGACAGCAACCGCGCGCCTCGGTCATGGGCCTGACGCAACGCGTCGATCAGCGCAGGCGGTACCGGGGCGTTGCGGCAGCGCCAGCCCGGAATGACGATGGTGCGCGCTTCGGCGAGCAATTCCAGGCCACCATCGGCCAGTACCTGAATGCCACCCATGGCGCGCATCGGGCCTGGATCGACTGCAGCAATCGCATGCTCGTACCAAGGGAAATCGAACTCTGGTCGGGCCAGGCCGAAGATCTCCACGGCAATGCCGAACTCGAACGTGCAGAGGCCATCGTAGGCCAGAATGGCAACCAGATTGGGCTGAGTGAGCATTTGGCGGAAAACTCCCGGTCGGTGTCTTGCGCGCCACTGTAGCGGCAGGCGCCGTCTCGATAAAGTCTGTTCATCCCCCACAGACAAAGGAGCAACACAACATGACCAGCCTGGTTCGCGAAATCCCCGCCGCACCTTCGGCGATTGCCCTGATGCATTTCAGCAATCGTCTGACCTTCGAAACCGATTGTTCCGACGTGTTCAGTAGCCACGAGGCCGGGGAGGTCGATTTTGTTCTGGTGGATGTGCGCGGCCCATTGGCGTTCGAGGGCGGCCATGTGCCCGGCGCGATCAATATCCCGACCCGCTTGCTCACGGCGGAGCGCTTGGCCGATCACCCGAAAAGCACGTTGTTCGTGGTCTATTGCGCAGGGCCGCATTGCAATGGGGCGAACAAGGCGGCGGTGAAGCTCGCGGCGTTGGGTTATCCGGTGAAAGAGATGATTGGCGGTGTCACCGGATGGCTCGATGAGGGTTTCGAACTGAGCGTGGCGTCAGTGGCCAATACACCTGTCGCCTGCGAATGCTGACGTTTCTGTAGGAGCTGCCGGAGGCTGCGATCTTTTGATCTTGATCTCAAAAAAACAAGATCAAAAGATCGCAGCCTCCGGCAGCTCCTTGTACAGGAGGATCGGTGTTTCTTGCTCTGAAAACAGTCTTGTCCTACAGCCTTCGCACCACCACGGCGCACGCGTTGACCCTCGTCAATGCGTGCGCCGATGTTCTGTAAGTAATTGTCGCTTAAAAACAATTGCCTCCCTGCGCGCCGCCATAGACTGCCGGCCACGTCGGTTTTTGCCGTTAGAACGCCATGACCGAACGCTGACTCGAAAGCTGCCAATAAAAGCCTCCGCACGGGAGTAATAAATGAAAAAGCTAGTGATGTTCGGTGCCCTGGCACTGTCGATGTTGTCCCTGACCGCCGTGGCCGAAGACGCCAAGCCGATCCGCATCGGTATCGAAGCCGGGTACCCGCCATTCTCGATGAAAACCCCTGACGGCAAACTCACTGGTTTTGACGTGGACATCGGTGACGCACTGTGCGCGCAGATGAAGGTTAAATGCACTTGGGTCGAGCAAGAGTTCGATGGCCTGATCCCGGCGCTGAAAGTGAAGAAGATCGACGCGATCCTGTCGTCGATGACCATCACTGACGATCGCAAGAAAAACGTCGATTTCACCATCAAGTACTACCACACCCCGGCACGTTTCGTGATGAAGGAAGGCTCGGGCGTGAAAGACCCGCTGACCGAACTCAAGGGCAAGAAAGTCGGCGTGCTGCGCGCCAGTACTCACGACCGTTACGCGACCGAAGTGCTGGTTCCGGCCGGGATCGAACTGACGCGCTACGGCTCGCAGCAGGAAGCCAACCTCGACATGGTGTCCGGGCGTATCGACGCGATGCTCGCTGACTCGGTCAACCTCAGCGACGGTTTCCTGAAAACCGACGCCGGCAAAGGCTTCGAATTCGTCGGCCCGACCTACGAAGACGCCAAGTACTTCGGCGGCGGCGCTGGCATTGCCGTGCGCAAGGGCGATACTGCGCTGGCTGAGCAATTCAACAAAGCCATCACCGAAATCCGCGCCAATGGCGAGTACAAGAAAGTCCAGGACAAGTACTTCGACTTTGACGTATACGGCCATTAATACGCCGTGAAAAAAAGTGGCCCCGTTTGCGCGGTGGCCACTTTTTTTATGTTCTTTTATTGATGGAAATTCTCTGTGGGAGCGAGCCTGCTCGCGAAAGCGGTCTGACATTCGACATCGTCATCGTCTGACCTGACGCATTCGCGAGCAGGCTCGCTCCCACAGGGATTTGCGTAACCCAGCTATTAAGGAGTTTTCCATGCAACGCATCGACCACGTTCTGCCCTGGAGCCACTTGGGCAGCGAGCGCTCCCTCAGCGTGTTCCGCTACGGCGCCGGCAGCCGCAAGGTGTATATCCAGGCCAGCCTGCACGCCGATGAACTGCCGGGCATGCGTACCGCGTGGGAACTCAAGCTGCGTTTGAACGAACTGGAACGGCAGGGCCGTTTGCAGGGCGTTATCGAACTGGTGCCGGTGGCCAATCCGATCGGCCTGGATCAGCATCTGCAAGGCAATCACATGGGCCGCTTCGAACTGGGCAGCGGCAAGAATTTCAACCGCGCATTCGTCGAACTCAGCGCCCCGGTCGCGGCGCTGGTTGGCGAGCGTCTGGGCGCGGATGCCGAGGCCAACGTCGCGCTGATCCGCCAGGCCATGGCTCAGGTCTTCGAGGAATTGCCAGCGCCGGCCTCGCAACTGGAAGCCTTGCACCGCTTGTTGCTGCGCCACGCCTGCGACGCCGACATCACCCTTGACCTGCATTGCGACTTCGACGCTGCGATTCACCTCTACGCGCTGCCACAACACTGGCCGCAATGGCAATCGCTGGCGGCGCGGTTGCAGGCCGGCGTCGCGTTGCTCTGCGAGGATTCCGGCGGTAGCTCGTTCGATGAGTCGTGCTCGACGCCGTGGCTGCGTCTGGCCAAAGCATTCCCGAACGCGGCGATTCCGGCGGCGAATCTGGCGACGACGCTGGAGCTGGGCAGCATGGGCGACACCCGCGTCGATCAGGCTCAGGCCAATTGCGAAGCGATTCTGGGCTTTCTCGCCGAGCAGGGTTTCATCAGCGGCGAATGGCCGGCGGCGCCGAGCGAATGTTGTGAAGGTCTGCCGTTCGAAGGCACCGAATACCTGTTCGCCCCGCACCATGGCGTGGTCAGTTTCTTGCGCAATGCCGGCGAGTGGGTAGAGCAGGGCGATGCGCTGTTCGAGGTCGTTGACCCGTTGCAGGATCGCGTGACCACCGTGCGCGCCGGCACCAGCGGGGTGCTGTTCGCGATTGATCGCGGGCGCTATACCGAGCCGGGGATCTGGCAGGCGAAAGTGGCGGGGCGGGTGCCGTTTCGTACCGGCAAGCTGACCAACGACTGATGGCTCTTCGCTGAATTTGCTGACCTCATCGCTGGCAAGCCAGCTCCCACAGGGTTGCGGTTGATCTCAAATTTCGGAGACGCCGCAATTCTTGTGGGAGCTGGCTTGCCAGCGATAGCGGCATCAGCCACGCCACAAAATTTGGATCCTCAGCCGAGAATGTTAGGCTCCCCGGCGAACCCGACACTCTGTGAAGGAACGCTGCAATGCTCAAATTGTTCGCCCTGCTGACCCTGCTCGCATCCACCGCCGTTCACGCGCAAACCACCCTGCAATCCGACCTGCCGCTCAAATACCTCGAACAGGTCCACGCCGACGCCGAACCACGTCCGCTGGTGATTTTCCTGCACGGTTACGGCAGTAACGAGGCCGATCTGATCGGCATGAAATTTCAGCTGCCGCCGCAGTACAACTACCTATCGGTGCGGGCACCGATGACGTTGGGTGAAGGACGTTTCCAGTGGTTTCGCAAGAAAGGTGAAGGCGCCTACAACGGCGAGACCGATGATCTGAAGGTCAGCGGCCAGAAGCTGCGCGACTTTATCGCCCAGGCGACGAAGAAATATCACGCCGCGCCGGACAAGGTGTACCTGATCGGCTTCAGCCAGGGCGCGATGATGAGTTACGAAGTGGGCCTGCGCGCGCCAGCGGTCGTGGGCGGGTTTGCCGCGTTGAGCGGGCGCTTGTTGCCGGTGCTCAAAGCCGAACTCAAGCCCGGGCAAGCGCCACTGCCGCTGAGCATATTTATCGGCCACGGCACCGCTGATGATCCGGTGCCTTACCGTCACGGCACCGAGACCAACGCGCTATTGCACAAGCTCGATTACCAGCCCGAGTTTCACGCGTATCCGGGAGTCGGCCACAGCATCAGTGCGGCCGAATTGCGCGATTTGAACGGCTGGTTGCAGCGGCTCAATCCTTGACGATGGCTTTGACCAAAGCATCGTGACCCTTCTTGTCGCTGGCGCGGGAAATCACCTGCACCAGCGCCATCTTCGTCCCCGAGCCGGCCAGCAATGTGGTGTTCAGCGTCTGGCCACCGCCCTGGGTGGCGGTGCTGTCAACCTGACGCAGACCCAGGCCGGTACCTTTCTGGGTCAGGCTTTTCTCGCTGAGTTTATTGAAGTCCGGCAGGGCCTTGCGCTGATCGTCGATGAAACTCGACACGCTGCCGTCAAGAAACTCACCGTCGTTGTCCTTGACGTTCTGCCCAGCCGGGATCTGGTTTTCGGCGGCGATGACCACGGTCTTGGTGGTCTGGTTAGTGTACATCGTGCCCTTGGCCCCGCTCGGGCTGGCGGGCAGCGGGTCGGCGACAAAGCCTTTGGGCAGGACGAAGGCGAATTTGCCGTCGAGCAGCGTAACCTTCTCGGTTTTGACCTTTTCCTTGGCGGCGTGCGCGTTGATCGCGGCGAAACCGGCGACGGCCGCCAGCATCAGGACGACGGCTTTTTTGCTCAACAATGACATGTGAATCTCCGGTGAATGGTCGCGCGAGGCGGGCGATCATCCCACGGAGCGTGCCGGGCGTTCCAGCGCGATTCGTCCGGGCGGTTATTGCGCTTGCGCCTTGGCCAATGGCCGCGCCAGCAGACGCCGGGTCACCCCGAGCATCGCCACCGACACTGCCACGCCTACGACAAAACCGCTGAGGCCCATGCTCGGCAGCGTCAGGGCCGACACCAGGCAGAACGCCGAGAACGAATACATGCCGGTCGCCGTTGCGCGCAATAACGCAGCGGTAAACGCCGGGCCGCGAGTTTGTTGCGAGAACACTGCCATGACGCTGCCGAGCACCGGGAACACCGCGAGCAGGCCGCTCCAGCGTTCGCCGACGGTGCTGGCGAGCATCGTCACCACCAGCGTCAGCGCCGCACCGGCGATCATCCGCCAGATCAGTTTGTCCGACTTCGGTGCTGGCCCGTTCAACACCGGCTGCACCTCGGGGAACAGATAAGGCGAAGCGAGCAGTGCCACCGCTGCCGCAATCACCGAGAACGGCAAGGACGAGGGGATCACCGACAACACCGTCGCCAGCGCGGCCCACACCGCCAACGAAATGGTCAACGCCCACGGCCAGTTCGCCCGCTGCGCCACCTGCGCATAAGTGATGCAGAAAGCGATCATCGCGAACATTGCCGACAGCGCCGCCACCGCCGATTGCGCGGCAAACTGCGGCCCTTGTTCAATCGCCAGAAAGAACAGAATCGGCCCGACCACTACCGGCAATCCTGACAGCCACCCGGCCACGCTCGGCCCCCAACGTTTGCCTGCCAGGGAAATCAGCAGGAGAAAACCGGGAATCAGCAGCAGTTTGAGGATCAGCACGCGGGTGTCTCCGTCGGGTCAGGATGAGCCACGTTAGCACTGCCGATTAAAGATTGCTGCCTATGTTCGCAATTTTTGTATACAAAAAATCAGGCGCGAATCCAGCTATGCTTTGATCATCACAATGCAGCGGAGACGATACGGCGATGAACAGAACACCCAAGCTCGTACGCGGCTGTTGTGGCATCGGCTTGTGGGCACTGTTGCTGACGCCGACATGGGCCAATTGGCAGGACGCAGTGCCGGGCGCGCAAATCATCGGCAGCGGCGATTTCAGCGTGTTCGGCTTCGATGTTTACAGCGCGCGGTTGTGGAGTGCCGCGCGGCCTCTGGCGGACGGCCAGCCGTTTGCCCTGGAGCTGATCTACCGGCGCAACATTTCGCGAGACGATCTGGTCAGCACCAGCGTCGATGAGATCAAACGCCTGGCCGGTCCTCGGGTCACTTCAGCGCAATTGGCCGGCTGGCAAAAGCAGATGCAGCAATCGTTTGTCGACGTTCAGGCCGGCACGCGCATAACCGGCGTGTATCTGCCGGGGCAGGGCGCGCGGTTTTTTGTCGGCCAGAAGCTCCAGCATGAGATTGAGGATCCACAGTTTGCCAAGGCGTTTTTCGATATCTGGCTGGATCCGCGAACACGCAGTCCCGAGTTGCGCGAGCAGTTGCTGGGGGTGAACCCATAGGTTCAGTGATTTTTGCGCTTCAAGGCATCAGGCGAAACGACTAAGCTGCCGGGCTCCCGTTTTTGTTTCTGGATGTGTGCGTGAAATTCAGCCTGCCCAAAATCGCCACCGCGCCGTTTTGCCCGCCGGAAGTGGCCGGCAGTGTTGCGGTCGATCCGACTGCCTCGTTCTTCAAACGTGTGCTGCGTTTCGCCGGTCCCGGTTTGCTGGTGTCGATCGGCTACATGGATCCGGGCAACTGGGCGACCGCGATCGAGGCCGGTTCGCGTTTTGGCTACAGTCTTTTATTCGTCGTGTTGCTGGCGAGTCTGGCCGGCATGGTGGTGCAGTGCCTGTGTTCGCGGCTGGGCATCGCCACTGGTCGCGATCTGGCGCAGTTGTCCCGCGAGCGCTACAGCACGCCGACAGCGCGCCTGCAATGGCTGCTGGCGGAAATCTCGATCATCGCCACCGACCTCGCCGAAGTGCTCGGCTGCGCTCTCGCGTTTCACTTGCTGCTCGGTTGCTCGCTGACCTTCGGCATCGCTCTGACGGCTTTCGACACGCTGTTGGTGCTGGCCCTGCAGAACCGGGGATTCCGCCGTCTCGAAGCGATCATGCTGGTGCTGGTCGCGACCATCGGTGTGTGTTTCTTCGTCGAATTGTTGTTGATCAAACCGTACTGGCCAGACGTGGCGCTGGGCTTCAAACCCTCGCTGTCCGCGATCAGCGATGCGGCGCCGCTGTATCTGGCCATCGGCATCCTCGGCGCCACAGTGATGCCGCATAACCTGTATCTGCACACCTCGATCGTGCAAACGCGGATGATCGGCAAGGACCTGGCGAGCAAGCGGGACGCGGTGAAACTGGCGCGCATCGACACCATCGGTTCCCTGGCCCTGGCGCTGCTGGTCAACGCGGCGATCCTGATTCTCGCAGCGGCGGCGTTTCACCAGTCCGGGCACACCGATGTGGTCGACATTCAGGACGCCTATCACCTGCTCGACCCACTGGTTGGCGGTGCGCTGGCCAGTGTGCTGTTCGGCGTGGCACTGCTCGCGTCGGGGCAAAGTTCGACCTTCACCGGGACCATCGCCGGGCAGGTGATCATGGAGGGCTATCTGAACCTGCGCATCCCGTGCTGGCAGCGGCGTTTGATCACTCGCGGGCTGGCGCTGATTCCGGCGTTCATCGGCGTCTGGCTGCTCGGTGATGGCGCGATCGGCAAACTGCTGGTGTTGAGCCAGGTGGTGCTCAGCCTGCAACTGCCGTTTGCCTTGTACCCGCTGATCCGCATGACCAACGATCGGCAATTGATGGGGCCGTTCGTCAATCGCTGGCCCACGCGGGTGCTGGCCTGGGGGCTGTTTGTGTTGATCAGCGGGGCGAACAGCTGGTTGATATTGCAGTGGGCGGTTTGATCACTGAGTTGCGGTGACTGGCAGGGCCTATTCGCGAGCAGGCTCGCTCCCACACGCCGCAATCTGGATGGCCAGCCGACGAGGGGTCATCCATCAACTTGTTTCGCGGCGGGCGAGCCTATACTGTATGTGCACACAGTAAAGAGCCCGCGCCATGCAAATCATCGACAAGCTGAGCATCCTCGCCGACGCCGCCAAGTACGACGCCTCCTGCGCCAGCAGTGGTGCGCCCAAGCGCAGCTCCGAGGGCAAGAGCGGGCTCGGTTCGACGGACGGCATGGGCATTTGCCACAGCTACACGCCGGACGGGCGCTGTGTGTCGTTGCTGAAAATCCTGCTGACCAACTTCTGTCTTTACGATTGCCAATATTGCGTCAACCGCCGTTCCAGCGATGTGCCACGTGCGCGCTTCACCCCGGAAGAAGTCGTGACGCTGACCATGGATTTCTACCGGCGCAACTGCGTCAGCGGGCTGTTTCTCAGCTCCGGGATCATTCGCTCGGCGGACTACACCATGGAGCAACTGGTGCGCGTCGCCAAGTTGCTCCGCGAAGAGCACGAATTTCGCGGCTACATCCATTTGAAGACCATTCCGGAAGCCGATCCCGCCTTGATCGAAGAAGCCGGGCGCTATGCCGATCGCCTCAGCGTCAACATCGAACTGCCCACCGATGCCAGCCTGCAGACACTGGCGCCGGAGAAGGACATCACCTCGATCAAGCAAGCGATGAACACCATCTACACCGGCGTGCAAACAGTGTTGAACGAGCCGCGCTCGGCAAAATTCGCCCCGGCCGGACAAAGCACGCAATTGATCGTCGGTGCCGATGACACCGACGACAGCACCATCCTCCACAGCGCTCAGTCCCTTTATGGCAACTTCCGTTTGCGCCGGGTCTATTACTCGGCATTCAGTCCGATCCCCGACAGCCCGAAAAGCGTACCGCTCGCCGCGCCACCGCTGATGCGTGAGCACCGTTTGTATCAGGCTGATTTCCTCCTGCGCAGCTACGGCTACAGCGCTGAGGAATTGCTCAAAGGCCCGGGCAATCTGGCGCTCGATATTGACCCGAAGCTGGCTTGGGCGCTGGAAAATCGCGAAGTGTTCCCGCTGGACCTCAATCGTGCCGACGCGACGTTGATCGCACGCATCCCGGGCATCGGCTTGCGCACCACCGAGCGCCTGGTCGAGTTGCGCCGTCAGCGCCGCATCCGTTACGAAGATGTGGCACGGATGCGCTGTGTGCTGGCCAAGGCCAAGCCGTTCATCATCACCAGCGATTACCACCCGCAACAGGCGGAAGTCACCAGTCACATGCTCTACCAGCAATTGCGCGACCGGCCGATGCCGCAGCAGATGGGGTTGTGGGGATGATCAGTCTCGATTGTGACGATCTGTTCGACACCTGGCGCCAGCAGGCGCGCTGGTTGCTCAGCCATGAAATCGACCCAAGTCTGGTGAGCTGGGCGGCGGAAGGGGTGGGCGATCTGTTTGCCAGCGATGATCACGTGCCCGAAGGGCAGGGGCCGTTTCAGGCGCGTATTCCCCGTGCGCTGCTCGCCACCCTCGAACAAGCGGCGCGCTATCGCGGCGAACAGCGCTGGAGCCTGTTGTATGAAGTGCTCTGGCGCGTCAGTCACGGCGACCGCACGGCGATGATGGCGGGCGACAAGCTCGGCAGCGAATTGCAGCGGCGCATCAAGCAGGTCAGCCGCGAGGCCCATCATCTGCATGCGTTTGTGCGTTTCATCGAGCGGTCCAAGGATCTGCCTGGTCCACAATACGTGGCGTGGCACGAACCGGCGCATGACATTCTGCACAGCGCCAGCGAGCATTTCATCGGGCGAATGGGCCAGCATCGCTGGTTGATCGCCACACCGCGTGACGGCGTTTATTACGACGGTGAGCAATTGATTCACGAGCGGCAGTGCCCGATTGAGTGGCAGCAACTGGCGCAGAACGTCGACGATCCCCACGGCGATTTGTGGTTAACCTACTACAGCCACATCTTCAACCCGGCGCGGTTGAACCCGAAGGTCATGCAAGGGCATCTGCCGGTGCGGTTCTGGAAGAATCTGCCGGAGGGGGAGTTGATACCGGGATTGATCACCCAGGCGCGGATGGGCAAGCAGCAGAATGGGCAGGCGAGTGGGATTGCTGATCGACTTGGTAAACGGATTGCCTTGAAGAGCGAAAAGCCTACCTCACCCCAGCCCTCTCCCGGAGGGAGAGGGAGCCGACCGAGGTGTTCTTGCGAACTCCATCGACCTGAATGGCCGAGGTGAGCGCGATTTTTGAAAAGCGCACAAGTCGGCTCCCTTTCCCCCTCGCCCCCTTGGGGGAGAGGGCTGGGGTGAGGGGGAAAAGATCTCCAGCCTTACACAAAAAAAACCAACAACCACAATCAAAAAAGCCCCCCACCAATCACTCGGTGGAGGGCTTTTGAGCATCAGCAGTCGTCAGATCAAACCTTGACGATCCAGCCCGCTGGCGCTTCGATGTCGCCGGTCTGCACGCCAGTCAGCTCTTTGTAGAGCTGCTGGGTTACCGGGCCTACCTCGGTTTCGCTGTGGAACACATGCAGGTGATCGTTGTAGCTGATGCCACCAATCGGCGTGATCACCGCAGCGGTACCGCAGGCACCGGCTTCCTTGAAGTCCGACAGCTTGTCGATCAGCACGTCGCCTTCGACCACTTCCAGGCCCAGACGCGATTTGGCCAGTTCGATCAGCGACAGGCGGGTGATGCCTGGCAGGACCGATGGCGAGTTCGGGGTGACGAACTTGTTGTCGTGGGTGATCCCGAAGAAGTTGGCCGAACCGACTTCCTCGATCTTGGTGTGGGTCATCGGATCGAGGTAGATCGCGTCGGCGAAGTTGGCTTTCTTGGCTTTCGAGCCCGGCATCAGGCTGGCGGCGTAGTTGCCACCGACCTTGGCCGCACCGGTGCCTTGCGGGGCCGCGCGGTCGTAGCTGGAGATCTGGAAGTTGTGCGGGGTCAGGCCGCCCTTGAAGTAGGCGCCGACCGGGATGCAGAAGATCGAAAAGATGAACTCGGGCGCGGTGCGCACGCCGATGTTGTCACCGACGCCGATCACGAACGGGCGCAGGTACAGCGCGCCGCCGGTGCCGTACGGCGGGATGAAACGCTCGTTGGCGCGAACCACGGCTTTGCAGGCTTCGATGAACTGCTCGGTGTCGACCGTCGGCATCAGCAGACGCGCGCAGCTGCGTTGCATGCGCAGGGCGTTCTGGTCCGGGCGGAACAGGTTGATCGAGCCGTCCTTGCAGCGATAGGCCTTCATGCCTTCGAAGCACTGCTGACCATAGTGAAGGGCGGTGGAGCCTTCGCTGATGTGCAGGACGTTATCTTCGGTCAGGGTGCCTTTGTCCCACTCGCCATCGCGAAAGTACGACAGATAGCGCTTGTCGGTCTTGATGTAGTCAAAACCCAGCTTGTCCCAATTGATGCTTTCGTTACCCATGACACCCTCTATCACTGAACAACCGCCGAAACGGTTCAAGGCTTCTGACGTTTTTTTGGATGGGCACAACAATACTTCATTCTTGAGCGGTTTCGCAGCCGGAATTCGCTCCGCTGATCGTTCCCTCGACTGATCGTTCCCACGCTCTGCGTGGGAATGCCTCATCGGACGCTCCGCGTTCGGCTGTTGGGACGCAGAGCGTCCCGGGCTGCATTCCCACTCGGAGCGTGGGAACGATCAATTTGACGGATTTACAGATGCAGCGCATGCCCCAGCGCCCGCAACGCCGCTTCCTGCACCGCTTCGCCCAAGGTGGGGTGGGCATGAATGGTGCCGCCGATGTCTTCCAGTCTCGCGCCCATTTCCAGGCTCTGCGCGAATGCCGTCGACAATTCGGAAACGCCGACTCCCACCGCTTGCCAGCCGACAATCAGATGATTGTCGCGACGTGCGACCACGCGGACGAAGCCGCTTTTCGATTCCAAGGTCATTGCGCGGCCGTTGGCGGCGAACGGGAAGCTTGCAACGATGCAGTCCAGCCCCGCAGCCTTGGCCTCGTCCGGAGTTTTGCCGACCACCACCAGTTCCGGGTCGGTAAAGCACACGGCGGCGATGGCGGTCGGGTTGAATTCGCGGCGCTTGCCGCTGATCAGCTCGGCAACCATTTCGCCCTGAGCCATGGCGCGGTGGGCCAGCATCGGTTCGCCGCTCACGTCGCCAATGGCGTAGACGTTGCGCATGCTGGTCTGGCAACCGCTGTCGATCCTGATCGCCGAACCGTTCATGTCCAGATTCAGTGCTTCGAGATTGAAGCCTTGAGTATTGGGTTTGCGACCGACGGCAACCAGTACTTGGTCGGTTTCCAGATTGAGGGTTTCGCCTTCGGGATCGCGCACCTGCAATGTGCCGTCGAAACCGAGCACGCTGTGCTCGAGGTACAGCTTCACACCCAGTTGCTTGAGCGCCTCATGCACCGGTTGCGTCAGTTCTGCGTCGTAAGCCGGCAGGATGCGGTCCTGCGCCTCGACCACGCTGACTTCGGCGCCGAGCTTGCGATAGGCGATGCCCAGCTCCAGGCCGATGTAACCACCGCCGACCACGACCAGGCGTTTCGGCACAGACGTCGGCGCCAGCGCTTCGGTGGAGGAGATGATTGGCCCGCCAATCGGCAGGATCGGCAGGTTGACGCTGGTCGAGCCGGTGGCCAGCACCAGATGCTCGCACTGGATTCGGGTATCGCCGACTTCCACGGTTTTGCCGTCGATGATTTTCGCCCAGCCGTTGATGACCTGAACCTTGTTCTTCTTCAACAGCGCGGCGACGCCAGTGGTCAGGCGATCAACGATGCCGTCCTTCCACTCGACGCTTTTGCTGATATCCAGGGTCGGCGCGGCAACGCTGATGCCCAACGCCGAATGCTGGCTGTGATGCTGCGTCTGATGAAACTGCTCAGCCACATGAATCAGCGCTTTCGACGGAATGCAGCCGATATTCAGGCAGGTGCCGCCCAACGATTGGCCTTCGACCAGGATGGTCGGGATGCCCAATTGCCCGGCGCGGATTGCCGTGACGTAACCGCCGGGGCCGCCGCCGATGATCAGCAGCGTAGTGTTCAGAGATTGCATTCGGGCTTACTCCACAAACAAGGTGGCGGGTTGTTCGAGCAAGCCACGGATGGCCTGAATGAAGAGCGCCGCGTCCATGCCGTCGACCACGCGGTGATCGAAGGAGCTGGAGAGGTTCATCATTTTGCGGATCACCACTTGGCCTTTGACCACCATTGGCCGTTCGACGATTTTGTTCACGCCGACAATGGCCACTTCCGGCAGGTTCAGCACCGGCGTGCTGACAATGCCGCCCAGCGCACCGAGGCTGGTCAGAGTAATGGTCGAACCGGACAGCTCATCGCGGCTGGCCTTGCCATTGCGCGCGGCGTTGGCCAAACGCGAAATTTCCGCGGCGCTGTCCCACAGGCTGCGCGCTTCGGCGTGACGCACCACCGGCACCATCAGGCCGACATCGCTTTGCGTGGCAACACCGACATGCACCGCGCCGA
The DNA here is from genome assembly GCF_004307505.1 of Pseudomonas sp. Sample_11. Classification (NCBI taxonomy): domain Bacteria; kingdom Pseudomonadati; phylum Pseudomonadota; class Gammaproteobacteria; order Pseudomonadales; family Pseudomonadaceae; genus Pseudomonas; species Pseudomonas sp. Sample_11. The sequence continues at coordinate 52,994 of NZ_RCOD01000004.1, read as the reverse complement.
GGCGGGTGATGACTTGCGCTTCGTCGTCGTAACGGGCGTTCATTTGCGGGAAGTCGCGCAGGGCCACCACCAGCGCGCGAACGAGGAACGGCAACAAGGTCAACTTGCCACGGCTGGCGCCATGTTTTTCATTCAGGTGCGCACGCAGTTCTTCGATCGCGGTGACGTCGATTTCCTCGACATAACTGAAGTGCGCGGCACGCTGAGTGGCGTCCTGCATGCGCTGGGCGATCTTGCGGCGCATGCCGATCACTTGAATCTGTTCTTCGTCGTTGCGTTGAGCGTAAGCGGCAGCGGCCGGCGCCGAAGCATTCGACTGACCTTGCGCCAGATAGGCCTCAAGATCCTCATGCAACACGCGACCGGCCGGGCCGCTGCCGCGCACCAGACGCAATTGAATGCCCAGATCCAGCGCATGTTTGCGCACGGCCGGCGATGCGAGCGGGCGTTCATTCGCTTCGCGAGCAACCATCGGGCCTTGGCAAACGGCAGCCGGACGTGGTGCGGTGACTGCGGCGGGTTTGCTTTCGACAGCGGCTTCAACTTTCGGCGCAACCGGTGCTTCTTTGACCGGCGCGGGCGCGGCGGACTCCTTAAGGTTGCCAGCCCCTTCGACTTCAATGCTGATCAGCACACTGCCGACCGCCATCACTTCACCCGGCTGACCACCAAGGGCAATCACCTTGCCATGCACTGGCGACGGAATATCGACCATCGCCTTGTCGGTCATCACATCCGCCAGCACCTGGTCTTCAACCACCAGATCGCCAACCTTGACGTGCCACTGCGACAGTTCTACTTCTGCGATGCCTTCGCCAATGTCCGGCATCTTGATAACGTGCGTGCCCATTCAGACCTCCATGACCCGTTTCAACGCCGCGCCCACGCGGGACGGCCCTGGGAAATACGCCCACTCCTGCGCGTGCGGGTAGGGGGTGTCCCAACCGGTGACGCGCTCGATCGGCGCTTCCAGGTGATGGAAGCAATGCTCTTGCACCAGCGATACCAGCTCGGCGCCGAAACCGCAGGTGCGGGTGGCTTCGTGAACCACCACGCAGCGGCCGGTTTTCTTCACCGACTTGACGATGGTTTCCAGGTCCAGCGGCCACAGGCTGCGCAGGTCGATGACTTCGGCATCGACGCCGGATTCTTCGGCAGCGACTTGCGAGACGTATACGGTGGTGCCGTAGGTCAGCACGGTCACGTCCTTGCCCGGGCGAGTGATCGCAGCGACGTCCAGCGGCACGGTGTAGTAACCGTCCGGCACCTGGGCTTGCGGGTGTTTCGACCACGGGGTTACCGGGCGGTCGTGATGGCCATCGAACGGGCCGTTGTACAGGCGTTTCGGCTCAAGAAAGATCACCGGGTCATCGTTTTCGATGGAGGCGATCAGCAAGCCTTTGGCGTCGTAGGGGTTGGACGGCATCACCGTGCGCAGACCGCAGACCTGAGTGAACATCGCCTCGATGCTCTGGCTGTGGGTCTGGCCGCCGTAGATGCCACCGCCGCAAGGCATGCGCAGGGTCATCGGTGCGGTGAATTCACCGGCCGAGCGATAACGCAGACGCGCTGCTTCGGAGATGATCTGGTCGGAGGCGGGGTAGACGTAGTCGGCGAACTGGATTTCGGCGACCGGGCGCAGTCCGTAAGCACCCATGCCCACGGCGACGCCGACGATGCCGCTTTCCGAGATCGGTGCGTCGAACACCCGCGAGGTGCCGTACTTGGTCTGCAGGCCTTCGGTGCAGCGGAACACGCCGCCGAAGTAGCCGACGTCCTGACCGAACACGACGACGTTGTCATCACGCTCAAGCATCACATCCATGGCCGAGCGCAGGGCCTGGATCATGGTCATGGTGGTCGTGGTCATGGCGGTTTCCAACTGAATATTGTTGTTGTGATCGTTCATGTCAGATCCCCAACTGCTGACGCTGGCGCTTCAAGTGCTCCGGCATCTCTTTGTAGACGTCTTCGAACATGGTCGCGGCGCTTGGAATCTGCCCGCCGGCGAGGGTGCCGTACTGTTCGGCCTGTTTCTGCGCGGCAATCACTTCGGCTTCAAGTTCAGCGCTGACGGCGCTGTGCTCTTCCTCCGACCAGTGGCCGACCTTGATCAGGTGCTGTTTCAGACGCGCGATCGGGTCGCCGAGCGGGAAGTGGCTCCAGTCATCGGCAGGGCGGTATTTCGATGGGTCGTCGGAGGTCGAGTGCGGGCCGGCGCGGTAGGTGACCCATTCGATCATGGTCGGGCCGAGGTTGCGCCGGGCGCGTTCGGCAGCCCAGGCGGAAGCAGCGTATACCGCGTAGAAATCGTTGCCATCGACACGCAGCGAGGCGATCCCGCAACCGACGCCGCGTCCGGCGAAAGTCGTGGCTTCACCGCCGGCGATGGCCTGGAAGGTGGAAATCGCCCACTGGTTATTCACGACATTGAGGATCACCGGCGCGCGATAAACGTGAGCGAAGGTGAGGGCGGTGTGGAAGTCCGATTCGGCGGTGGCGCCATCGCCGATCCATGCCGAGGCGATTTTCGTATCGCCCTTGATCGCCGAGGCCATGCCCCAGCCAACGCCCTGAATGAACTGGGTGGCGAGGTTGCCGGAGATCGTGAAGAAGCCGGCGTCCTTGACCGAATACATGATCGGCAACTGGCGGCCCTTGAGCGGATCGCGCTCGTTGGACAGCAGTTGGCAGATCAGGTCGACCAGCGGCACATCGCGGGCCATGAGGATGCTTTGCTGGCGGTAGGTCGGGAAGCACATGTCATCGATGTTCAGCGCCAGAGCCTGGGCGCTGCCGATGGCTTCTTCGCCGAGGCTCTGCATGTAGAACGACATCTTTTTCTGCCGCTGGGCAACCACCATGCGGTTGTCGTAGATGCGCGTCTTGAGCATCGCGCGCATGCCTTTGCGCAGGATCTCGACCGGCACGTTTTCGGCCCACGGGCCGAGGGCGTTGCCCTGATCGTCGAGCACGCGGATAAGGCCACGGGCGAGGTCGGCGGTATCGGCAGGTTCTACATCGACAGGAGGTTTGCGCACCGTACCGGCATCGGTCAGATGCAGGTAGGAAAAGTCGGTTTTGCAGCCGGGACGGCCCGAGGGTTCAGGGACGTGCAGGCGCAGCGGTTCATACGCTTGGGTCATGGCTTCTACGCTCGATCTTGTGAATTTCTTGTAGTGAGCTGGCAGTCATTCCGGGATGAGGAAATCTTGTCCTACAACAATCATAGGCGTGGCCAAGAAGAATATTTCTCTGTGTTTCGTTGCGCTGGGGACCATTTGCAGATAGAAATTCTGCATAAACATAAAAAACAGGTGGTTTTGTCTCATGCGCAAACTGGACCGTACCGACATCGGCATTCTCAACAGCCTTCAGGAGAACGCGCGCATCACCAACGCCGACCTCGCTCGCTCGGTGAACCTGTCGCCGACGCCGTGCTTCAATCGGGTCAAGGCCATGGAAGAATTGGGCTTGATTCGCGAGCAGGTCACGCTGCTGGATGCCGATCTGCTGGGGCTGCACGTGAACGTGTTCATTCACGTCAGCCTGGAAAAACAGGTAGAGGAGGCGTTGCAGCATTTCGAGGAAGCGATTTCTGATCGGCCTGAGGTGATGGAGTGCTATCTGATGGCGGGTGATCCGGATTATCTGATTCGCGTGCTGGTGCCGAGCATTCAGTCGCTGGAACGCTTCATGATGGATTTTCTGACCAAGGTGCCGGGGGTGGCGAACATCCGCTCCAGCTTTGCGCTGAAGCAGGTGCGTTATAAGACCGCGTTGCCGTTGCCTGCGAACGGTTTGACGTTGGGGACGTGAAGATCAAAACATCGCAGCCACGGCAGCTCCATTCGCCGATCGTTCCCACGCTCCGCGTGGGAATGCATCCCGTGACGCTCTGCGTCACTTCTTGAGGCGGAACGCGGAGCGTCCCTGGCGGCATTCCCACGCAGAGCGTGGGAACGATCAGTTGGCTCCGCGCGTGAATCAGCGCGGTCAGAGTTTGTTAAGCGGAATCTTCAGGTAAACCACGCCATTCCCCTCAGGCGCCGGCAGATTCCCCGCCCGCACGTTCACCTGAATCGCCGGCAGCAGCAACGTCGGCATGCCTAACCCAGCGTCACGTGTCGTGCGCATCTCGACGAACGCCGCTTCATCGATCCCGTCATGCACATGAATATTGCTTTTGCGCTGTTCGCCGACAGTGGTCTGACACTGTGAGGCGCGGCCTTCGGGCGGGTAATCGTGGCAGACGTAAAGCTTCACGCTGGCGGGAAACGCCAGCAGCTTCTGGATCGACTTGAACAATTGCTGCGCATTGCCGCCAGGGAAATCACAGCGCGCGGTGCCGACATCGGGCATGAACAGCGTGTCACCCACCAGGATCTGCTCGCCGTCGATCAGGTACGCCATGTCCGCTGGCGTATGGCCGGGGACGTGCAGCGCGGTAGCCTTGAGGTCGCCGATCATGAACGACTCGTTCGGCGCGAACAGATGATCGAACTGCGAGCCATCGACGCAAAATTCCGGCTCCAGATTGAACAGCGCCTTGAACACATTCTGCACTTTGCTGATCGATTCACCGATGGCGATCTTACCGCCCAGTTCCCGACGCAGGTACGGCGCGGCGGAGAGGTGATCGGCGTGGGCGTGGGTTTCCAGCAGCCATTGCACTTGCAGCCGGTGCGCACGCACGAAAGCGATGATCTTGTCCGCCTGCGCCGTGCCGGTGCGCCCGGCAGCGCCATCGTAGTCAAGCACCGGGTCGACGATCGCGCACTGGCCGCCGTCGGCTTCATAGACCACGTAGCTGTAGGTCGAGGAGGCGGGGTCGAGGAACGCTTCAATCTGGGCGGACATGGCAGAAACCTGTGCTGAGGAATTTCGAGTTGCAACAGTTTATGTAAAAACATAATGTTCGCAGCTTAAGTGACCTTCAAGGCCTCGTGCAAATGCAATCCAGTCTGACCGAATGTGAAGTCGCCCAACTGCGCGCCTCGGCGTCCAAAGCCTGCGCCTTGCTCAAAGCCCTGGCCAATGAGGATCGTCTGTTGATCCTCTGTCAACTGACCCAGGGCGAACGCAACGTCGGCGAGCTGGAAAAAGTGACCGGCGTACGCCAGCCGACGCTGTCCCAGCAACTGGGCATCTTGCGCGATGAAGGCCTGGTCGCGACCCGCCGCGAAGGCAAATACATTTTCTACGGCCTGGCCAGTCACGAAGTGATTCAGGTGATGAAAACTCTGTCGGGGCTGTATTGCGGAGCGGTACTCAAGAGCTGGGAACAGCCATAAATGCCAGCCCTCACACTTACTTACCCTGTGGGAGCTGGCTTGCCAGCGATGAGGACTTATCAGCCAATATTTATGTGACTGACACACCGCTTTCGCTGGCAAGCCAGCTCCCACAGGTTCTTTGGTTTGACCCGAACAAATCCTTGCGTGCAGCAAAAGGAACAAGCAATGAACGATCAACACTGGGGCCCATCCATCAGTGCGGACATCGTGGTCATCGGCGGTGGCACGGCCGGCATCGGTTTTGTCGCCAGCCTGCTCAAGCGTGACCCGCAGCTCAAAGTCACCGTGATCGAACCGAGTTCACAGCACTACTATCAACCGGCGTGGACGCTGGTCGGCGGTGGTGCGTTTGATGTGAAAGACACCGTCAGGCCGATGAGCAAAGTCATGCCGCGTCAGGCGACGTGGATTCAGGCCAGTGTCAGCGCCATCGACCCGCAAAGCCGCCAACTCACCCTCGACGACCAGCGCACCGTCAGCTATCAGAACCTGATCGTCTGCCCCGGCCTGCGCCTGGCCTGGGAGAAAATCGAAGGCTTGCAGGAAAGCCTCGGCCAGCACGGCGTCACCTCCAACTACAGCTATCAACACGCCCAGTACACCTGGGATCAAGTGCAGAAACTGCGCGACGGCCGGGCGCTGTTCACCCAACCAGCGATGCCGATCAAATGTGCCGGCGCGCCGCAGAAGGCCCTGTATCTGTCTTGCGATTACTGGCGCAAATCCGCCGTGCTGAAAGACATCAATGTCGAATTCAACCTCGCTGGCGCTGCGCTGTTTGGCGTGCCGACCTTTGTGCCGCCGTTGATGAAGTACATCGAACAGTACGACGCGCAACTGGCGTTCAACTCGAATCTGGTCAAGGTCGACGGCCCGGCAAAAACCGCGTGGTTTGACGTCAAGGACGCCGACGGCAATGTCAGCCGGGTCGCGAAAACCTTCGATCTGCTGCACGTCGTGCCGCCACAAGTCGCGCCGGATTTCATCGCACAGAGTCCGCTGGCCGATGCCGGCGGTTGGTGCGAGGTCGATCCGCACAGCCTGCAGCATCTGCGCTATCCCGAGGTGTTCGCACTGGGCGATATCTGCGGCACCAGCAACGCGAAAACCGCCGCAGCGGTGCGCAAGCAGGTTGTCGTCGTTGCGCAGAACCTGCTGGCCGCGCGCAAACAACAGCCGCTGCCGCTCAAGTACGACGGCTACGGCTCGTGCCCGCTGACGGTGGAGAAGGGCAAGGTGATCCTCGCCGAGTTCGGCTATGGCGGCAAACTGCTGCCGACTTTCCCGCTGGACCCGACCGTGGCCCGCCGTTCGGCGTGGTGGCTGAAGGCGACGCTGCTGCCGTGGTTCTACTGGCACGGCATGCTCAAGGGGCGCGAGTGGCTGACGCGTCTGTCCAGGGTCGACTGAGAAAACCCCCTATGTTGCTGGCAAGTCTGTTTGGCGTGGTGATGGGGTTGGTCCTCGGCCTGACCGGCGCAGGCGGCGGGATTCTCGCGGTGCCGGCGCTGGTGCTCGGGCTCGGCTGGACGATGACGCAAGCGGCGCCGGTGGCCTTGTTTGCGGTCGGCAGCGCGGCGGCGGTCGGGGCGATCGATGGTTTGCGCCATGGCCTGGTGCGTTACCGCGCGGCGCTGTTGATCGCGGCACTGGGCGCGGTGTTTTCGCCGCTGGGGATCTACTTCGCACATCAGTTGCCGGAAAAGATTCTGATGATGCTGTTTAGCCTGCTGATGGTCTTGGTCGCTTGGCGAATGTTCAGAAAGGAGCGTCAGCAAGCCGGGCCGAGCGATCACGGCCATGCCAGTTGGGGGCAGAAAAACTGCATGCTCAACGAGCAGACCGGGCGCTTCGACTGGACCGCCAAATGCACCGCCACCCTGGCTGCACTGGGAGCGGTTACTGGCGTGGTTTCGGGTTTACTGGGCGTCGGCGGCGGCTTTCTGATCGTGCCGGCGTTCAAGCAACTGACCGATGTGCAGATGCGCGGCATCGTTGCGACGTCGTTGATGGTGATCAGTCTGATTTCCGCGATCGGGGTGATCGGCGCGTTTCATGCGGGGGTGCGTATCGACAGCCAGGGTGGGGCGTTCATTGTCGCCAGCATCGTTGGCATGCTCATCGGTCGCAGGCTGTGCGCGCAGGTGCCGGCGCGGGCGTTGCAGGTGGGGTTTGCCAGTGTCTGTCTGGTGGTCGCGGGGTACATGTTGTTGCGGGCGTGAAGAGCAAAAGATCGCAGCCTCCTTGCACGAGGCTGCGATCTTCTCAGCGGGTCACAACACCAGGTGCGGCAGCCACAGCGAAATCGCCGGAACGTAGGTCACCAGCAGCAGTACCAGGAACAGCACGCCATAGAACGGCAGCAGCGCTTTCACCGTGCTTTCGATACTGACCTTGCCCACCGCCGAGCCGACGAAGAGCACGGCCCCCACCGGCGGTGTTATCAGTCCGATTCCCAGGTTGACCAGCATGATCATGCCGAACTGCACCGGATCGACACCGATGCCCATGATCACTGGCATCAGGATCGGCGTGAGGATCAGGATCAGCGGCGCCATGTCCATCACCGTGCCAAGCAACAGCAACATCACGTTGATGCACATCAGGATCACGTAGCGGTTGTCCGACAGGGTCAGGAACAGCGTGGTGATCTTCGCCGGGATCTGCATCAGGGTCATGATGTAGCCGAAGCTGGCGGCGAAACCGATCAGGATCATCACGATGGAGATGGTGCGCACCGTGCGGTGCATCAGCTTGGGCAGCTCGCGCCATTTGTAATCGCGATAAATGAACATGGTCACGAAGAATGACCACAGCACCGCGATGGCCGCCGATTCAGTGGCGGTGAAAATACCCGAGAGAATGCCGCCGAGGATGATCACCATCGCCATCATGCCCCACAGGGCTTCGCCGACAATCTTCAGCGCCTGGCGCATCGGAATCACTTCGCCCTTGGGGTAGTTGCGCTTTTTCGCGAAGATCAGGCACAGGACCATCAGGCAGGCGCTCATCAGCAGGCCCGGGACGATGCCGGCCATGAACAGCGAAGCGATCGAAACGGTACCGCCAGCGGCCAGCGAGTAGAGCACCGAGTTGTGGCTTGGCGGAGTCAGCAGGGCTTGCACCGAACCGCTGACGGTCACGGCGGTGGAGAAGTCCCGTGGATAACCCTTGCGCTCCATCTCCGGAATCAGCACCGAACCCACCGACGCGGTGTCGGCCACTGACGAACCGGAGATCGCACCGAAGAAGGTCGAGGCAACAATGTTGACCAGCGACAGACCACCACGGACGAAACCTACCAGCACCCCGGCACACGCCACCAACCGCCGGGACATGCCGCCCTCGGCCATGATCGCGCCGGCGAGGACGAAGAACGGAATGGCCAGCAGCGAGAATTTGTTCACCCCCGAGGCGACCTGGATCATCACCGCCTGGAAGGGAATGTCGATCCACCAAGCGCCGATCAGCGCAGCGGCGCCCAACGCGTAGGCGACCGGCATGCCGATCAGGATCAATACGATAAAACTGCCCAGCAGGATCAGAGCGTCCATTAAACGGCACCTTCACTTTCTTCAACCAGGTCGAACTGCACGACCCGACGTTTGCTCTGGTCACCGAGCAAGAGTTTTTCCACGACAAAAATCAGCGTCAGCAGGCCGCCCAGGGGGATCGGCAAATAGGTCACGCCAACCCGCAGATCGGGCAGGGCGGCCATGAACTGGTTCCAGGTGGACATGCACAGCTTGGTGCCCCAGATGGTCATGAAGATGCAGATGGCCGCCATCAGCAGTTGCGAAAAAATCGCCGCTGCGGCTTTCATTTGCGCCGGCATGCGGTCGGTGAGCATGGCCACGGCCATGTGCGCACCGGCGCGGTAACTGGCGGCGGCGCCGATGAAGGTGAACACCATCATCAGCAGGATCGCCGTCGGCTCTGGCCAGCTGGAGCCGGTGCCGAGCACGTAGCGGGCGAAGACGCCCCAGGGAATCATCAGGGAAATCGCCAGGACGGAAAGGCCGGCGACCCAGATGCACGTCATGTAGATCTTGTCGTTGATACGCAGCAGCAGATTCTTCATCGGGTTCCACCGTAACCGGGCGCGCCTGAACCGCTGGCGCGCCGGGCCTTTTTCATGAGTACGGAGCGGGAGGCGTTACTGAACGGCTTCGATCTTTTTGATCAGATCGGCATAAGGCGCGCCGTATTTTTCGCGAACCGAGGCCGTAGCGTCGTAGAAAGGTTTCTTGTCAACGGTGATGAACTCGACACCGGCAGCCTTGAGTTTTTCCTCGCTGGCAGCGGACTTCTTGTCCCACAGCACGCGCTCTTCAGCCTGGGCAGCCTTGGCGGCTTTCTTGACCATTTCCTGCTGATCCGGGGTGAGTTTTTCCCAGGTGATTTTCGACATCACGATTGGCTCTGGCAGGATCAGGTGACCGGTCAGGCTGTAGAACTTGGCGTTCTGGAAGTGGTTGTGTTCGAGCAGGGTCGGCGGGTTGTTCTCCGCACCGTCGATCACGCCGGTCTGCAGGGCACTGAAGATTTCGCCGGTATCCATGGCGATGCCGTTACCGCCCATGGCGTTCATCATGTCGATGAACATCGGGTTGCCTTGTACGCGGATCTTCATGCCCTTGAGGTCTTCGAGCTTGCGCACCGGTTTCTTGGTGTAGATGTTGCGCGTGCCGCCGTCCATCCAGGCCAGGGCCACCAGGCCGAATTCAGAGTTGGTGATTTTGCCGAGGATCTCGTCGCCCACCGGTCCGTCGATGACGTTACGCATGTGTTGCTGATCGCGGAAGATGAACGGCATGTTGAACACGTTCACATCCGGCACCACGGGGCCGACGATCCCCAGGCTGACGCGGGACAACTGCACTGCGCCGACCTGCATCTGCTCGATGACTTCCTTTTCCGATCCCAGCACACCGCCCGGGAAATACTGGAAAGTCAGTTCGCCGTTGGTTTCCTTGGTCAGGGCCTTGCCCATGTTTTCTTCAGCCACCACGGTTGGATAACCGGCGGGGTGAATGTCGGCAAATTTGAGTTTCATTTCCGCCTGAGCGGCACCGGCAAAGGTGAACATCAGCGGGAGTGCAGCGGCGAGCAAGGTGCGTTTGAAGTTCATGGGGGGTGAGTCTCCAGTCTTGTTATTTTTGTGTTCAAGGCGCAGCGGTGCAGCAGAGGGTCTAAAGCAAATCGTTGAATTGCGGTTCGGCGAGGCCTTTGACGCCTGGCTTCAGGGCGAACACGCCGCCGGCCAGGGATTGCGGGTCGTGGTCATCGCCGGGGCGAATCGAGGCGACAAACAAGGTGTCCAGGTTGCTGCCGCCGAAAGCGCACATGGTCGGTTTCTTCACCGGTACTTCCAGCGAGAAATCCAGTCGGCCATCCGGGGCAAAGCGGTGGATCAGGCCGGCGTCGTTGGCGCAGATCCAGTAGCAGCCTTCGGCATCCACGGCAGCGCCATCGGGGCGGCCGGGGAAATGATTCATGTCGACGAAGATTCGGCGATTCGATGGCGTGCCGGTCTCGGTGTCGTAATCGAAGGCCCAGATCAGTTGCACATTGGGGTGCGAATCCGACAGGTACATGGTTTTGCCGTCAGGGCTGAAAGCGAGGCCGTTGGGCACGATGAAGCCATCCAGTTGCGCTTCGATCACGCCAGTCTGCCCGGCGCCGTAGCGATAGAGCCGGCCTTCAGGCGCGTTCAGGCCCATGTTCAGCACCATGCTGCCCGCCCAGAAACGCCCTTGGCGATCACAGCGACCGTCGTTGAGGCGCATGTCGGCGCGGCTGTGCTCGACGGTGGCGAGCAACTCACTGTCGAGGCTGCCGTCGCTGTGCGGGTGCAGGCGAAAGAAGCCGCTTTCCATGCCGGCGACCCAGCCACCACTGCGGTGGCGGGTGATGCAGGCGAGCATTTCCGGGGCCTTCCACGAGGCAACATGGCCAGTGTCAGCGCTCCAGCGTTGCAGTCCGCCGTTGGGGATGTCGACCCAGTACAGGGCGTTTTCCTGCGGCACCCAGACCGGGCTTTCACCGACCGCGTTGCGGGCGTCGACGATCAATTCGGCTTGCATACTCATTCCCATGGTTTTTATTAAAGGGGATCAAGTCGAACGGTCAGTCGCCGAACGGGCCTGCTGCGACGAAAGCGCCGCCTTGGTAGATCCGCGCCGGATCATCGTCGGCCGGCATCGGCTGCGCTTCGACCTTGTCGCGGAACACTTCCGAGGTGTCCTTGGCTTCGAAACCGAGGTGGCTGGCGTAGCGGTTGTCCCACCAGACGTCTTTGTTGGCGGACATGCCGTAGACCACGGTGTGGCCGACGTTCGGTGTGTACAGCGAGCGTTCGAGCAGTTGCGTGAGATCGTCGAAGCTCAGCCAGGTGTGCATCATCCGGCGGTTCTGCGGTTCGGGGAACGAGGAGCCGATGCGGATGCTGACGGTTTCGATGCCGTAGCGATCGAAGTAGAAACTGGCCATGTCTTCGCCGTAGGACTTGGACAAGCCGTAGTAACCATCGGGACGACGCGCTGAAGTGGCGTCGAGCTTTTGGTCCTGTTTGTAGAAACCGATGACGTGGTTGGAACTGGCGAAGATCACCCGCTTCACACCGTGCTTGCGCGCCGCTTCGTAAATGTGGAACACGCCGCAGATGTTGGCACCGAGGATTTCTTCGAACGGGCGCTCGACCGAGACGCCGCCGAAATGCAGGATCGCATCGACGCCTTCGACCAGTTGATGCACGGCTTGCTTGTCGGCGAGGTCGCAGAGCACGACTTCTTCGTGTTCGTCGACGGCCGGGGCGAGGGCGGCGATGTCGGACAGGCGCAGCACATTGGCGTAAGGGCGCAGGCGTTCGCGCAACACTTTGCCCAGGCCGCCTGCGGCACCGGTCAGCAGCAGGCGGTTGAAAGGAGCGCGGGGGGTAGAGGTAGACGTCATGGCAATCCCTGAACACATTGTTATTAGGTTTGTTGTAGGTTGTCGTATGACTGCGCTGAAGTATCGGTAGGGTTTCCGGATCTTGTCAACGCGACTTTTGGTGTAGATGACGGAAGGGGCGATTCATTTTTTCAGCACCCGATACCTGCCTGGCAATGCAATCCCCTTGTGGGAGCGAGCCTGCTCGCGAATGCGCTGTGCCAGTCAGCACAAGTCGACTGGTCCGGCGCTTTCGCGAGCAGGCTCGCTCCCACAGGGCAAACCGCCAACCGTTACAACAACGAAATCGGATAGCTGATAAAGATCCGGTTCTCGTCAAATTCGTTGGTGCTGAAGTCCCGGCGAATGGTCGCGTTGCGCCATTTCACGTTGAGGTTCTTCAGCGGGCCGCTCTGCACGGTGTAGGCCAGTTCCGATTCGCGGCCCCATTCCTTGCCGTCATTGGTGGTGGCGGTGTGTACGTTATCGCCGCTGATGTAGCGGTTCATCAGGGTCAGACCAGGCACGCCCAGGGCAACGAAGTTGTAGTCGTGACGCACCTGCCAGGAGCGCTCTTTGGCGTTGTCATAACTGGCGTTGTAACTGTCGTTGGCGAGGGTGCCGCCGCTGGTGCCGTTGACGCGCATCCACGCATCGTCGCCGGTGAGTTTCTGCAGGCCGACGTAGAAGGTGTTGCCGCCATACTTGGCCGAGAGCAGGGCGAACGCGGTCTTGTTGTCGAGATCGCCGGCCTGAGCGCTGCCGTCTTCCTTGCCGGTGAAGAAACCGAGGTTGGCGCCCAGCGTCCAGTCGCCCATCGGCTGGCTGTGGCTGAGGTTGAAATACTGCTGCTGGTAGATGTCGGTGAGCTCGGCGTACCACACGCCGACCATGGTGCGCTTTTCGTTGAAGGTGTATTCGCCGCCGCCGAAGTTGAAGCGATCGGAGGTGAACGCACCGCGGCCGTTCATCGACATGTCTTCCATGCTCGCGTCGTTGCGCGGGCTGTTGCCACGGAACTGCCCGCCGTAGACGGTCAGGCCGTTGATCTCGGTGGACGTGATCTGGCCACCGCGAAAGGTCTGCGGCAGGGAGCGGCCATCGTCAGAGCGCAGGATCGGCAGCACGGGCATCCATTCACCGACTTTCAATTCGGTCTTCGAGACTTTGGCTTTCAGCGCCACGCCGAGGCGGCCGAAGTTGTCGGCCGGGCGCCCGTCATCATGAATCGGCAACAACTGCGTACCGCCGGTGCCTTTGCCGCCATCGAGCTTTTGCGAATACAGCCCGAGCACATCGAGGCCGAAGCCGACGGTGCCTTGGGTGAAGCCGGATTTGGCGTCGAGAATGAAGCTCTGCGTCCACTCTTCAGCCTTGCCCTGCGGATAGGCCGGGTTGACGAAGTTGCGGTTGAAGTAGGCGTTGCGCAGGTTCAGCGTGGCTTTGCTGTCGTCGAGGAAGCCTTCGGCATCGGCGCTCATCGGCAGGGCCAGAGCGAGGCTGCTGCAACCGATCAGGCTGAGGGTCGAACGCGGCTTGAAATGGGCAAAACGTGAAGGGCGGACGGAATTGCGGGCGAGTGGGCTCACTGTGACGCTCCCTGGATCGTTTGTTGTTTTTATTATTTGTCATACGTCGTCGTACAACATCGATGCGGATATTTCCCAGATTTACTGGGATTGTCAACTGGAAGTTATGCGATGACCGTCTATGCGACGCCGCACGCCTTGTAGGAGCTGCGGCACGCTGCGATCTTTTGACCTTGCTTTTGAAAAATCAAAAGATCGCAGCCTCGTTTCACTCGACAGCTCCTACAGGGTTTTTTGTTGTCCATGGGGTAGGAGCTGCGGCACGCTGCGATCTTTTGATCTTGCTTTTGAAAAATCAAGAGATCGCAGCCTCGTTTCACTCGACAGCTCCTACAGGGACTTGTGTTGTCCATGGAGTGTGTGCTGCAAAGAAATATGCGGCAAACTTCCTCCACCCCCAGCACCAGGCCGATCCATGGATAAATACGCCCCGCGCAACTGGCAACCCCACGAAAAGCCCAGCCTGCCCGGTTCTCCGTCGACGCCGCTGCATTCCACGCCTAAGCGCCTGGCGTATGCGGCGGTCGGTGTGCTGGTGGCGGTGACCGGTGGGTTGGGCAACTCGCTGGTGGTTGCCAACCTGCCTTACCTGCAAGGCTCGCTCGGCGCGACCACGGCGGAGATGGCCTGGCTGCCGGCGGCCTATGTGATGACCAACGTGTCGATGAACCTGCTGTTGGTGAAGTTTCGCCAGCAGTTCGGATTGCGCGCGTTCACCGAAGTGTTCCTTGTGTTGTACGCGCTGGTGACCTTCGGCCATTTGTTCGTCAACGATCTCAACTCGGCAGTGGCGGTGCGGGCTGCCCACGGCATGGTCGGTGCGGCGCTGAGCTCGCTGGGTCTGTATTACATGGTGCAGGCGTTCCCGGCGAAATGGCGGCTCAAAGCGTTGGTGCTCGGCCTCGGCACGTCGCAACTGGCGTTACCGCTGGCGCGGCTGTTTTCCGAAGACCTGTTGCAGATCGCCGAATGGCGCGGTTTGTACTTGTTCGAATTGGGCATGGCCCTGCTGTCACTCGGCTGTGTGTTGCTGCTGAAGCTGCCGCCCGGTGACCGCTTCAAAACCTTTGAAAAACTCGATTTCCTCACCTTCGCCATCCTCGCCACGGGTGTGGCGTTGTTGTGCGCGGTGCTGTCGCTGGGGCGGATCGACTGGTGGCTGGAGGCAGACTGGATCGGCGTGGCGCTGGCCTGTTCGATCGCGCTGATCATCATGGGCCTGGCTATTGAGCACAACCGCAGCAACCCGATGTTGATGACCCGCTGGCTGGGCAGCGGAACGATGATCCGCCTGGCGCTGGCGGTGACCCTGATTCGCATGGTCACCTCGGAGCAATCCACCGGCGCCGTGGGGTTCATGCAGAACCTCAACATGGGCTATGAGCAGTTGCACAGTCTGTACGTAGTGATGCTGATCGGCAGCATCGCCGGGCTTGCCACCAGCGCGTTGACCATCGATCCCAAACACCTGCTGATGCCGTTGATCATTTCCTTGGCACTGATGGCCACCGGTTCGGTGATGGACAGCTTCTCGAACAACCTGACCCGTCCCGCCAACATGTATTTCAGCCAGTTCCTGCTGGCGTTCGGCAGTACGTTTTTTCTCGGCCCGACCATGGTCTTCGGCACGCGCAACGTGCTGACCAATCCGCGCAACCTGGTGAGCTTTTCCGTGCTGTTCGGGATCTGCAATAACCTCGGCGGACTGCTCGGCGCGGCGTTGCTTGGCACTTTTCAGATCGTGCGGGAGAAGTACCATTCCAGCCACATCGTCGATCATCTGGTGATGTCCGATCCGTTGGTGGCGGCGCGAGTGCAGAGCGGCGGCTCGGCGTTCGGCGGTTTGCTCGCCGACCCGAGCCTGCGCAATCTGGCCGGCATGCGCAGCCTCGCCAATGCGGCGACACGCGAAGCGAACGTGCTGGCCTATAACGATGTCTTCATGCTGATCGCGGTCATTGCGGTACTGACCATGATCTGGCTTTCGATTCGCGCGTTGTGGCTGATGAGCACCACCAAAGCCATTGAGCCGACACCTTCCGTACCACCCAGCGGTGCCACTTCTTCATGACCGAACCGACCACCACAACCACCAACGCCATCGCCGCCACACCTGAAGGGGAGGCGCCGCCGTCATCACCCAACACTGCGCCGCGTTCGCTGCGGGTGCGGATCATTTCTTCACTGGGCTTTGCCGCAATCGCCATCGTCGGCGTGCTGATCGTGTTGTATGCCTGGCAACTGCCGCCATTCAGCAGTGCGGTCGAAACCACCGAAAACGCCTTGATTCGCGGGCAGGTGACGATCATCGGCCCGCAGCTAAGCGGCTATGTGTTCGAAGTGCCGGTGCAGGACTTCCAATACGTCAAGGCCGGGGACCTGCTGGTGCGTCTGGACGACCGCATTTATCAGCAGCGCCTCGACCAGTCCCTGGCACAACTGGCAGTGCAGAAGGCCGGACTGGCCAACGTCGTGCAGCAGCGCAACAGCGCCGAAGCAACGATCAAATTGCGTCAGGCGGTGCTTGCCGACAGCCAGGCGCAGTTGCGCAAGAGCGAGGCGGATCTGCGGCGTAATCAGGAACTGGTGCGCGACGGCTCGGTGTCCAAGCGCGAATTCGACGTGACTCTCGCTGCCAACGCGCAAAGCACCGCTTCTGTGGCGCAGGCCAAGGCCAATCTGGAAATCGCCCGGCAGGATCTGCAAACGGTGATCGTCAATCGCGGCTCGCTGGAGGCCGCCGTGGCCAGTGCTGAAGCGGCGGTGCAACTGGCGCGGATCGATCTGTCGAACACACGGATTGTCGCCCCGCGCGACGGCCAGCTCGGGCAGATCGGCGTGCGCTTGGGGGCTTACGTCAACTCCGGCGCGCAGCTGATGGCGTTGGTCCCGGACCAGAAGTGGGTGATCGCCAACATGAAGGAAACCCAGATGGCCAACGTGCGGGTCGGGCAACCGGTACGCTTCACCGTCGACGCCTTGAACCACCGCAGATTCACCGGCCACGTGCAGCATATTTCGCCGGGCACCGGTTCGGAATTTGCCTTGCTTCAGGCCGACAACGCCACCGGTAACTTCGTCAAGATCGCCCAGCGCGTGCCGGTGCGCATCACCATCGATCCCGATCAGCAGGAAGAAGAACGCTTGCGGCCGGGGATGTCAGTGGTTGTCAGCATCGACACCGCCGCCGGCGACACCCAACCCCACTGATCAATGCATGACCCTGTGGGAGCGAGCTTGCTCGCGAAAGCGTCGTATCAGTAACATTTCTTTATCTGACACACCGCTTTCGCGAGCAGGCTCGCTCCCACAGGGTAGTGCTCACGGGGCTCTATTCATTCGGGCGAGGGGGTGACCCGGCAACTTTTGCGGTTGCGGATTTGCTCGTCGCTGGGTCTCTCGCGAACGAATTCGAAGCGCGGTTCGCCTTCGCTGTAATGCACCAGCCAGCCCCATTCCAGTTCGCTTTCGTCCTGTCCGGGATGCGGTGGCCGGGCCCACCAGGGTTCTTTGCTGAGGATCTCGCGCATGGCAGCCTCCGGTTGATGGCAATCCTTGAACTATAGCTTCCTGTCGCGAGTCGTCAGAACAGGCTGTGTAGAATCGGCGCGATCATGACGATATGGGGGGCAGGGCGATGATGGATGAAGTGCGCAGGGATGAACCGTCGAAACGGCTGTTTTTCGCTTTGGACTGCCCACCGGCGCAGCGCAAGGCGATCGCCCAGTGGCGCGCGGAGCTGGGTCTGCGCAGCGGCAAACCGGTGCCGGCGGATAACTTTCATCTGACTCTGCTGTTCCTCGGTGCGGTGCCGCTGGCGCAGATTCATGGCGTCTGCGAAGCCGCCGGCAGCGTACGTATTCTGGGCGAAACGTTGCGCATTGCGCTGGATCGTTTGCAGGTCTGGCATCGCCCCGGTGTGCTATCGCTGGCACCAGAACAGGCGCCGCCAGCGTTGTTGCGCCTGGTCTACGCGCTGGAACAGGCGATGCTGCCGTTCGGTTTTGACGAGCCCACCCACGAGTTCCGTCCGCACCTGACACTGGCGCGGGAGTACCGCGCGCCGGAGCCGGAATCGCGCACGCCGCCGGAGTTCTTTCTGCGTGCTGAACGCTTCGCTCTGTTCGAATCGCACAAGGGTCGGTATCGGGTTGTGCAGGACTGGCCGCTGATCTGAACGAATAAAAAAAGGCGCCCGAAGGCGCCTGCAAATTCACCCGAGCCGAGGGAGCCGGGTGAGGCCGTTCAGAGCAGGGTGCAGCGGTGGTAAGGCGCTGCGTGAACGGAAAATTTTCAGCACTGCATTGATCGTTCCCACGCTCCGCGTGGGAATGCAGCCCGGGACGCTCCGCGTCCCAAAGCGGACGCAGAGCGTCCATTGAGGCATTCCTACGCGGAGCGTGGGAACGATCAGTCAATCAGCGTTGCCCGACGGGCTTATTTACCGAGCTTCACCCGCGTCCAGCCGCGCGTCATGATCCGCTGCGTGGCAATCGGCTGATCCGGCACTGCATACAAGGTCGCCATCACCGCTTGCGACGGATACGAGCCCGGTTCGTTGCGGATCGCTTCGTCCACCAGTGGCGTGGCCGCTGCGTTGGCGTTGCTGTAGCCGATGCTGTTGGTGACTTCGGCAATGATGTCCGGGCGCATCAGGAAGTCCATGAACAGGTAGGCGTTGTCGACGTTCGCCGCATCACGGGGGATGGCGACCATGTCGTAGAAACTGCCGGCGCCTTCCTTGGGAATGCTGTAGTCGATCACCACGTTGTTGCCCGATTCCACCGCGCGGGCCTTGGCCTGCAGGACGTCGCCGGAGTAACCGACCGCCACGCAGATGTTGCCGTTAGCCAGATCGGAGATGTACTTCGAGGAATGGAAATACGCCACGTAAGGGCGGATTTTCATGAACAGCGCTTCGGCTTCGGCGATGTGCGCCTTGTCCTTGTCGTTCACCGGATAGCCCAGATAGTGCAGGGCGGCCGGGAGCATTTCGGTCGGCGAATCGAGAAAACTGATGCCGCAGGCTTTGAGCTTTTCCGCGTTCTCCGGTTTGAACAGCAAGTCCCAGGAGTTGGTCGGGGCGTTGGCGCCGAGCACTTCCTTGACCTTCGCCGGGTTGAAACCGATGCCGATCGAGCCCCACATGTACGGGAACGCATGCGCGTTGTCCGGATCACTGGCGGCGGCGTTTTTCAGCAGCACCGGGTTGAGATTCTTCCAGTTCGGCAGCTTCGATTTGTCCAGCGGCTGGTAGACGCCGGCCTTGATCTGCTTGGCGAGAAAACTGTTCGACGGCACGACGATGTCGTAGCCGGATTTGCCCGCGAGCAGGCGCGCTTCCAGGGTTTCGTTGCTGTCGAAGACGTCGTAGGTCACGCGAATGCCGGTCTCGTCTTCGAATTTCTTCACGGTGTCCGGCGCGATGTAATCGGACCAGTTGTAAACACGCAGCACCTTGTCGTTGGCCTGGGCGCCCATGACCATCGCGCCCATTAAGGACAGTGTCAGCAGAGTCCTGCCAAACATTTTCATCGGTACAACTCCCTTCTTCTTATTCAACAAAACAAACGCTCGGTGCACTTGAACCTTGTGGCGAGGGGATTTATCCCCGCTCAGCTGCGAAGCAGTCGCAAAACCTGAATACGGAGTCTTCAGGTAGAACTGCAGGGGCCGCTTCGCAGCCCAACGGGGATAAATCCCCTCGCCACAGTTGTTCATCGGTGTTGCTCAGGCAGTCGCCGCTGCCGGCTGTTGCCACGACTCATTCGCGGTCTGATCCATCGCTTCCTGAATCGCTTTTTTGCGGTTGGCCTCTGCCTTGCGGCCGAAGTACCAGACGAGGAAAGTCACCAGCGACACTGCCAGCAGAATCAGGCTGGCCACGGCGTTTATCTCAGGCTTCACGCCCAGGCGCACCGCCGAGAACACCTCCATCGGCAGCGTCGTCGAGCCCGGCCCGGAAACGAAACTCGCCAGCACCAGATCATCCAGCGACAAGGCGAACGACATCATTCCGCCGGCGGCCAGCGACGGCGCGATCATTGGAATCGTGATCAGGAAAAACACTTTGAATGGCTTGGCGCCGAGGTCCATCGCCGCTTCTTCGATCGACAGATCCAGCTCCCGCAGGCGCGCGGAGACTACCACCGCGACATAGGCTGCACAAAAGGTGGTGTGGGCGATCCAGATGGTGACGATGCCGCGCTCCTGCGGCCAGCCGATCATCTGCGCCATGGCCACGAACAGCAGCAACAGCGACAGACCGGTGATCACTTCCGGCATCACCAGTGGTGCAGTCACCAGGCCGCCGAACAGCGTGCGGCCCTTGAAGTGGGTGATGCGCGTCAGCACGAACGCGGCCAGGGTACCCAATGCCACCGCAGCAACCGCGGTGTAGCAGGCGATTTCCAGCGAGCGCAGCACCGAGCCCATCAGTTGCGAGTTGTCGAGCAGGCCGACGTACCACTTGATCGACCAGCCACCCCACACCGTCACCAGTTTCGAGGCGTTGAACGAGTAGATCACCAGAATCAGCATCGGCAGATAAATGAACATCAAGCCGAAGATCAGCATGAACTTGGAAAAGTTGAAGCGTTTCATCCCCGTGCCTCCATCTCTTTGGCCTGGCTGCGGTTGAACAGCAGAATCGGCACAATCAGGATCAACAGCATCACCACCGCCAGCGCAGAAGCCACCGGCCAGTCGCGGTTATTGAAGAACTCCTGCCACAGCACGCGACCGATCATCAGCGTCTCCGGGCCACCCAGCAGTTCCGGGATCACGAACTCGCCGACTACCGGAATGAACACCAGCATGCAACCGGCGATGATGCCGTTCTTGGCCAGCGGCACGGTGATCTTCCAGAAGTTGTTGAAGTTGCTCGAACCCAGATCCTGCGCGGCTTCCAGCAGGCTGTTGTCGTGCTTGACCAGGTTGGCGTAGAGCGGCAGCACCATGAACGGCAGATACGCGTAGACCACGCCGATGTACACCGCAGTGTTGGTGTTGAGGATCTCGATCGGGTGATCGGTGAGCCCGGTCCACATCAGGAACCCGTTGAGCAGACCGTTGTTGCTGAGGATGCCCATCCACGCATACACGCGGATCAGGATCGCCGTCCAGGTCGGCATCATGATCAACAGCAGCAGGACATTTTGCGTTTCCTTGCCGGTCTTGGTGATCGCGTACGCCATCGGGAAACCGATCACCAGGCACATCAGCGTGCTCAATGCCGCGACTTTCAGCGAGCCGAGGTACGCCGACAGGTACAGCTCGTCTTCGCCGAGCAGGGTGTAGTTGCCGATGTTCAGCAGCAGCTGGAATTTCTGTTCGGCGAAGGTGTAGATCTCCGAGTACGGCGGGATCGACAGCGCGGCTTCCGAGAAGCTGATCTTCATCACCAGAAAGAACGGCAGCATGAAGAACAGGAACAGCCAGATGAACGGAATGCCGATCACCAGTTTTCGTCCGCTGGGCACCAGGCGCAAGAATTGCTGATTGAAAGTTCTCATGAGCGCAGCACCACGCCGCTGTCGTCTTCCCACCAGACGTAGACCTTGTCGTCCCAGGTCGGCCGCGCGCCACGGCGTTCGGCGTTGGCCATGAACGACTGGACGATCTTGCCGCCGGTCAGCTCGACGTAGAACACAGAGTGGCCGCCGAGGTAAGCGATGTCGTGGACCTTGCCTTCGGACCAGTTGTAGCGGAACTCCGGTTGGGTGGTGCTGACGAGCATTTTTTCCGGGCGGATGGCGTAGGTAATCGACTTGTCCTGCACCGAGGTGCTGACGCCGTGACCGACATAGATCTTCTGCTGCAAGTCGGGGCTGTGAATGATCGCGTGGCCTTCCAGATCTTCCACCACAGTGCCGTCGAAAGCGTTCACGTTACCGATGAATTCGCAGACCATGCGGCTGACCGGCGCTTCATAAATGTCCACCGGGCTGCCGATCTGCGCGATCCAGCCCAGGTGCATGATCGCGATGCGCTGGGCCATGGTCATGGCTTCTTCCTGGTCGTGGGTGACCATCACGCAGGTCACGCCGACGCGCTCGATGATTTCCACCAGCTCAAGCTGCATCTGCGAACGCAGCTTTTTGTCCAGCGCACCCATTGGCTCGTCGAGCAGCAACAGTTTCGGCCGTTTGGCCAGCGAGCGGGCGAGGGCCACGCGCTGACGCTGGCCGCCGGACAACTGGTGCGGGCGGCGCTTGGCGTATTGGGTCATGTGCACCAGACGCAGCATTTCTTCGACGCGGGCATCGATTTCGCTGGCCGGCAAACGGTCCTGTTTGAGGCCGAAGGCGATGTTCTGTGCCACGGTCATGTGCGGGAACAGCGCGTAGGACTGGAACATCATGTTGATCGGCCGCTCGTACGGCGGCATGTCGGTGATGTCCACGCCATCGAGCAGAATCCGCCCCTCGGTCGGCCGCTCGAAACCGGCGAGCATGCGCAGCAGAGTCGATTTGCCCGAACCGGAACCGCCCAGCAGGGCGAAGATTTCGCCCTGCTGGATCTCCAGGGACACATCGTCCACGGCCACGGTTTCGTCGAACTTCTTGGTGACACGATCGACTTTCACCAGCACCTTTTTCGGTTGCTGATGACCTTCGAGTGCCTTGCGGTAAGTGCTGGAGGCGTTTGCCATGTGAAACTCCCAACAGGTGTCGTGTGCCTGGCCAATGTGGCCGGGCTTAAGTGGATTGCAAGCCTGTAAGCGCTGCCCCGGTCGAATCGCCGCAACACCCTGTGGGAGCTGGCTTGCCAGCGATGGCGGTGGGTCAGTCACCTTTAAGGTTGAAGGTGACGCCCTCATCGCTGGCAAGCCAGCTCCCACAGGGTTTTGCATTGTTCTGACAGGTATTGCACTTACCGATCCGGCTTGTTCGGCGCCGCCGTCCTGGCTGCCTGGGTCGTACTTGTTGTTATTACGGGTGTCGCTGTTCACGAATGACGGATGTGCGCAGACACACCCGACATCCGTGGGGGCAGTAAATCGTTATGGATTCTTGGGTTGAGTCAGCGTTGGTTGCGCTTCGCCGCCCGCTGCCGACAAGCCTCGCCGAACGCCTGGAAAATCCTCAGGTAGTTCGGGTTGTCCAGCACTTGCCATTCCGGGTGCCATTGCACGCCGAGGGCGAAGGTCGGGCTGTGCTCGACCGAGATCGCTTCGATCAAACCGTCCGGTGCCACGGCTTCAGCACGCAGGCCGGGGGCGAGGCGGTCGATGCCCTGACTGTGAATCGAATTGACCTGAAATTCGTCGGGCAACTCCAGCGCTTCGAACACGCCGCCAGCGACCACGCTGACCGCATGGGCCGGCGCGTATTGCACGGCCACATCCGGGCTGTCGGCTTCACGGTGGTCGAGCATGCCGGGCAGCTCGTGCACCTTTTGATGCAGGCTGCCGCCGAAGGCCACGTTCATTTCCTGGAAGCCACGGCAGATGCCGAGCACCGGAACGCCCGCCGCGATGGCTGCACGCAATAAAGGAAGGGTGGTGGCGTCGCGGGCCGGATCATGATCCGTGCCGGGGGCGCTGGCCGGGCCTTGATAGTGGAAGGGCTCCACGTTCGAGGGGGAGCCAGTGAGCAACAGACCGTCGAGCTGACCGAGCAGGTCATCGATTTCAGTCAGGTTGCCGAGGGAAGGAATGACCACTGGCAACCCTTGAGCGCCAACGCTGACAGCACGTACGTACTTGTCGCCGCTGATGTGATAGGGGTGCAGGCCAATCTGTTTGACGCACGCAGTAACGCCGATCAATGGCTTGAATGCCATTTTTATTCACCTCGAAGTCTGTCACTTGAACGAGCTTTTCCGGAGCTTAGCCTCGTTGATTTTAATTAACAACTGTCATGTAAAAAATTCTAAACGCCGTTCATCAAATCGCTTAGGTTTACCGGGGTTTGCCGGTGGATATGGCTCGAGAGTGTTAAGAAAAGCCCAAAAAATAAAGGCTTCAGGGCAGGGTGTTCGCTATTGACTTCACTTTGCCTTTCGGATTGACTGGCTGCGCAACACGGTGGTGAACATAATAATTAACAGCTAAATAGGTGCATCATGTCGGTCCCTCTGCGTACCGTTCAACTCAACGAAGCCAACGCATTCCTTAAGAAATATCCTGAGGTTTTGTACGTCGACCTTCTGATTGCGGATATGAACGGTGTGGTGCGCGGCAAGCGCATCGAACGCACCAGTCTTCATAAGGTGTACGAAAAAGGCATCAACCTGCCGGCGTCGCTGTTCGCGCTGGACATCAACGGCTCGACGGTGGAAAGCACCGGCCTGGGCCTGGATATTGGCGATGCCGATCGCATCTGCTACCCGATCCCTGGCACCCTGAGCATCGAGCCGTGGCAAAAACGCCCGACCGCTCAACTGCTGATGACCATGCACGAGATCGAAGGCCAGCCGTTCTTCGCCGACCCGCGTGAAGTGCTGGCCAACGTCGTGCGCAAATTCGATGACCTCGGCCTGACCATCTGCGCGGCGTTCGAACTCGAGTTCTACCTGATCGACCAGGACAACGTGAATGGCCGTCCGCAATCGCCACGTTCACCGGTATCCGGCAAGCGTCCGGTGTCGACTCAGGTCTACCTGATCGACGACCTCGACGAATACGTTGACTGCCTGCAAGACATCCTCGAAGGCGCGAAGGAGCAGGGCATTCCCGCTGACGCCATCGTCAAGGAAAGCGCCCCGGCGCAGTTCGAAGTCAACCTGCATCACGTCTCCGACCCGATCAAGGCCTGCGATTACGCGGTCCTGCTCAAGCGTCTGGTGAAGAACATCGCCTACGACCACGAGATGGACACGACTTTCATGGCCAAGCCGTATCCGGGCCAGGCCGGCAACGGTCTGCACGTGCACATTTCGATTCTGGACAAAGAAGGCAACAACATCTTCGCCAGCGAGGATCCCGAGCAGAACGCCGCACTGCGTCACGCGATCGGCGGTGTGCTCGAGACCCTGCCGGCGCAAATGGCGTTTCTCTGCCCGAACGTCAACTCGTACCGCCGCTTCGGCGCGCAATTCTATGTGCCGAACTCGCCGAGCTGGGGCATCGACAACCGCACCGTGGCCGTGCGCGTGCCGACCGGTTCAGCGGATGCCGTGCGCATCGAACACCGCGTCGCCGGTGCCGATGCCAACCCGTACCTGCTGATGGCGTCGGTGCTGGCCGGCATTCACCACGGCCTGACCAACCAGATCGAGCCCGGCGCCCCGGTCGAAGGCAACAGCTACGAGCAGAACGAGCAGAGCCTGCCGAACAACCTGCGCGACGCCTTGCGCGAGCTCGACGACAGCGAAGTCATGGCGCGCTACATCGACCCGATGTACATCGACGTGTTCGTCGCGTGCAAGGAAAGCGAGCTGGCCGAGTTCGAGAACTCGATTTCTGACCTTGAGTACAACTGGTATCTGCATACGGTCTGAAGATCAAAAGCCCCTCACCCTAACCCTCTCCCGGAGGGAGAGGGGACTGACCGCGTCGTCTGGAGATATCCGGCGACCTGAACGATCCAGTCGATGATGGATTCGGCAAAGATTTTTCAGGTCGGCGCAGTTACCAGGCATCCCCCGATCGGTCCCCTCTCCCTCTGGGAGAGGGCTAGGGTGAGGGCAGCGATTCCCGGCCAGACAAAGCAACCAGACCAACCCCCGAATTCCCCCTTGTCGAGCTCAAAACAATGACCACAACCCGCAACGACTGGGAACAACGCTTCCAGTCTCTGTCCATCGAATCCCGCGCTTTCATCAACGGTGAATATCGCCCGGCGATCAGCGGCGACACGTTCGAATGCCTGAGCCCGGTCGATGGCCGCTTTCTTGCCGCCGTCGCCAGCACCGATGAAGCCGACGCCAACCTGGCCGTTGAAGCCGCGCGCCAGTCCTTCAACTCCGGCATCTGGGCGAAAAAAGCCCCGGCCGAGCGCAAGCGCGTGCTGATCCGCTTCGCCGATCTGATCCTGCAACATCAGGAAGAACTGGCGCTGCTGGAAACCCTCGACATGGGCAAGCCGATCAGCGATTCGATGAGCATCGACATCCCGGCGACCGCCAACGCGATCCGCTGGAGCGCCGAGGCCATCGACAAGATCTACGACGAAGTCGCCGCCACCCCGCACGACCAACTCGGCCTCGTCACCCGTGAGCCCTCGGGTGTGGTCGCAGCGATCGTGCCGTGGAATTTTCCGCTGATCATGGCCAGCTGGAAATTCGCCCCGGCGCTGGCGGCGGGTAACTCGTTCATCCTCAAGCCTTCGGAAAAATCACCGCTGACCGCTATCCGCATCGCGCAACTGGCGCTGGAGGCGGGTATTCCGAAGGGCGTGTTCAACGTGCTGCCGGGCTACGGCCACACCGTCGGCAAGGCGCTGGCGTTGCACATGGACGTCGACGTGCTGGCCTTCACCGGTTCCACGGCGATCGCCAAGCAACTGATGATCTATGCCGGGCAGAGCAACATGAAACGCGTCTGGCTCGAGGCCGGCGGCAAGAGCCCGAACGTGGTGTTCGCCGACGCCCCGGATCTGCGCGCGGCAGCCCAGGCAGCAGCCAGTGCCATCGCCTTCAACCAGGGCGAAGTCTGCACTGCCGGCTCGCGTCTGCTGGTCGAGCGCTCGATTCGCGAGCAGTTCATCCCGCTGCTGGTGGAAGCGCTGCAAGCGTGGAAACCGGGGCATGCACTGGATCCGGCGACCACCGTCGGCGCCGTGGTCGACCAACGTCAGCTGGACAACGTGCTGCGCTACATCAGCATCGGCCGCGAGCAGGGCGCCGAGTTGATTGCCGGCGGCCAACGCACCCTCGAAGAAACCGGCGGACTCTACGTGCAGCCAGCGATTTTCGACGGCGTGACCAACGCGATGACCATCGCTCAGGAAGAAATCTTCGGCCCGGTGCTGTCGCTGATCACCTTCGACACTGCCGAAGAAGCCCTGCAAATCGCCAACGACAGCATCTTCGGCCTCGCCGCCGGGGTGTGGACCAGCAACCTGAGCAAGGCGCACACCTTCGCCCGCGGCCTGCGCGCGGGCAGCGTCTGGGTCAACCAGTACGACGGCGGCGACATGACTGCGCCGTTCGGTGGCTTCAAACAGTCGGGCAACGGCCGCGACAAATCGCTGCACGCGTTCGACAAGTACACCGAACTGAAAGCGACCTGGATCAAGCTCTGATTCTTTTACAGCGGCGGTCGCCCCTGATTGGCGGCCCTCGGAGAAACCTATGAAACAGCAACACGTAAACAGCTACTACGCCGCCACCCGCAACGAAGTCATCGACTTCCCGATTCTCGAAGAAGCGCTGGACTGCGACGTCTGCATCATCGGCGCCGGCTACACGGGCCTGTCCTCGGCACTGTTCCTCAGCGAAGCCGGCTACAAAGTCACCGTGCTGGAAGCGGCGAAAGTCGGCTACGGCGCCAGCGGTCGCAATGGCGGTCAACTGGTCAATTCCTATAGCCGCGACGTCGACGTCATCGAAGAGCGCTACGGTGACAAGACTGCAGAAATCCTCGGCAGCATGATCTTCGAAGGCGCCGATATCATTCGTTCGCGCATCAAGGATTACGACATCAAGTGCGACTACCGCCCGGGCGGTATTTTCGCGGCGATGAACAAGAAACAGCTCAACGGCCTGGCCGAGCAGAAGCGCAACTGGGAACGCTACGGCAACCGCAATCTGAAGATGCTCGATGCAGCGGATATTCGTCGCGAAGTCGGCTCCGACGCCTACGTTGGCGGCTTGCTGGACATGCAGGGCGGCCACGTTCATCCGCTGAATCTGGCGCTAGGGGAGGCCGCTGCCATCGTGCGTTTGGGCGGCAAGATCTACGAGCAATCGGCGGCGGTGGAAATCACCTACGGCGAGCCGATCACCGTTCGCACCGCCAAAGGCCTGGTCCGCGCCAAATACCTGTTGATCGCCGGCAATGCTTATCTGCCGCAAGGCCTCGACAACCGCGTCACCGCGAAAAGCATGCCGTGTGGTTCGCAGATCGTCGTCACCGAACCGCTGACCGAGCAGCAGGCACGCAGTCTGATCACCAACAACTATTGCGTCGAAGACTGCAACTACCTGCTGGATTACTACCGCCTCACCGCTGACAACCGCCTGCTTTACGGTGGTGGAGTGGTCTACGGTGCGCGGGAACCGGACGATATCGAACAATTGATCCGGCCGAAGATCGTCAAGACCTTTCCGCAGCTCAAGGACGTGAAGATCGACTACCGCTGGACCGGCAACTTCCTGCTGACCATGTCGCGCATGCCGCAATTCGGCCGTATCGAAAAGAACGCCTACTACATGCAGGGCTACAGCGGCCACGGCGTCACCTGCTCGCACCTGGCCGGCAAACTGATCTCGGAAATGATCCGCGGCGACGCCGAACGCTTCAACGCCTTCGCCTCACTGCCGCACATGCCAATGCTCGGCGGCCGCACCTTCTCCGCACCGCTCACCGCTCTGGGTGCCGTCTACTACTCCCTGCGCGACCGTTTCGGCGTCTGATTGACCTTGCCGGCGGCGGTCCGAAAGACCTCGCCGGTTTTTCCCTAAACAGCACACAAAACCTGTGGGAGCTGGCTTGCCAGCGATTGCGGTCTTTCAGCAAAAGGGATGTTGAATGTGCCATCCAATCGCTGGCAAGCCAGCTCCCACAAGTTTTTTATTTGTCCGCAATAATCGCCAGCCAGCTCATTTCGATCACCATCCATCGAACCTGCTGAGCAACACCCGCAAACGTGATTTAATAGCCGCCTTTCACGGTTCCGGGACACGGGAGCAACGTGATCCGCGCGACCTGCGCGTCACCCGCCACCCACCCCCATCGCCCTTAAGTCGCTCTTACATAAGGCTGTCATGGATACGGGTTCTCGACTCAAACTAGTACGCGAAAGCTACAAACTCTCCCAGCGCGAGCTCGCCCGGCGTAGCGGCGTGACCAACGCGACCATCTCGCTGATCGAACAGAACCGCGTCAGCCCCTCCGTCAGCTCGCTGAAAAAGCTGCTCGAAGGCATACCGATGTCCCTGGCCGACTTCTTCACCTTCGACCAGCCCCCGCGCGAACACCAATACGTATTCCGCGCCAACGAACAACCCGACCTCGGCCGCGACGGCCTGCGCCTGCTGCTCATCGGCGCCTCCGTCCCCAGCCGCCAGATGCGCCTGCTCCGCGAACAATACGCCCCCGGCGCCAGCTCCGGCGAAGAGCCGATCGTGCATGCCGAAGGCGAAGAGTGCGGGCTGGTCACGCGCGGCACGGTGGAATTGACCGTGGACGGGCAGGTGAGTGTGTTGAGTGCGGGGGATGGTTATTACTTTCCGACGACGTTGCCGCATAAGTTTCGCAATATCGGCGCGGATGAGGCAGAGATAATCAGCGCGAATACGCCGGCGAATTTCTGATCGGATAACGCATTATTTTTTTGTTGACCCGATATCTTTTGAGGTGTCGGGTTGTTTGTTCCTGCCATTCGTCAGCCCTCCCGCATTTTCCCCGCGCACGCGCTTCCAATGCATAACTCACCCCCGCAAAGGAACCGCCCACATGCGCAAATCCAACCTCGCAGCACTGACCCTGGCCACGCTATTATCCGCCACTTCGCTCTACGCGACAGCCGCCAGCGACACCCCGGCACCCACCGCTAACGACGGCAATAGCCAAACCAATCCGAGTGCGCCGGAAGACATTCATTCCAACGGTGCCACCGTGCCGAAAGGTACACAAGGCAACACCACCAACAACGACGGCTCGACCCCTGCGGGTTCCAAGCCCAGTGGTTCGAAGCAATCGAACGACAGCGGCACGAGCAGCGGTGCTGGTGAGGGTTGAAGCTGTTTGCAGATGCAGCAAGCCCGGCATCAAGCCGGGCTCTCTATCAGGCAATCCTCGATGACCGAGGTTACTTAGCCTTCCAGTTCCCGCCGCTGTTCTCACAATCAATCTTTGCCTGCGCCAGGTGCTCGCCGTCGTAGTAATACGTGGTGACTTTGGCGTTGTCGGGCATGTTCATCGGTTTGGCGCTTTTGTCTTTGCTGGTCGAGTGCGGGTTGGCCAGGGATTCCTGGGTGAGGCGGGCGGTGCAGGTGGCCTGGTAGTGGTCGTCGCAGCGATCGACTTTTTTCTTGGTGGCGTTGAGGGTGTCCTTGCTTTCGTTGCTGCAGGACCAGTTGATGGAGTCCACGGGCATGCCTTCGTATTCGTAGCAGCTGTGGGTTTCCACCGCTGGCACCGAGGCGCTGGAGGAGCGGGTCTGCACGTCGCAGCCTTCAGCCATGACGCAGGTGGGGATGATGGCGAACGTGGCGATCAGGAGCAGCAGTCGGGTTTTCATCGGCAATTCCTCTCCAATGGCGCCGCGTCTGATCGGTGATTTGGCGCTTGTCTGGTTTCGAGGCGGCGAGGGCGGGCAAGGTTCAATCGGTTTGCGCTGAGCGATCTTCGCGTACACTGCGCAACAATCAGAAACATTCAGCGCAGGATTCGATTCCCATGGCCCAAACCCTCGAACGCGCTATCGCCATTGCCGCCACGGCCCACACCGGGCAGGTGGACAAGGGCGGGGCGCCGTACATTCTTCATCCGCTGAAAGTCATGTTGCGTATGAATACGCTGGAAGAGCGCATCGTCGCTGTGCTGCACGATGTGGTCGAGGATTGCGGGGTGAGTCTGGGTGATTTGCGCGGGGAAGGTTTCAGCGAAGAGGTGCTGGCGGCGATTGCAGCGGTGACCAAAGTGCCGGGCGAGTCCTACGAGAATTTTGTCGACCGCGCCGCGCAAAACCCGATCGGCCGGGTGGTGAAGCTGGCGGATCTGGAAGAGAACAGCGATATCTCGCGGATTGCCTCGCCGAGTTGGGAGGATCTGGAGCGGATCGAGAAATATCGGCGGGCGATTGCGCGCCTTCGCGCATAGGAATGCCAATCCCCCTGTAGGAGCTGCCGAAGGCTGCGATCTATTGGGACGCAGAGCGTCCCCGGCTGCATTCCCACGCAGAGCGTGGGAACGATCAGATCGCAGCCTTCGGCAGCTCCTACCAGGGAATGGTGGTGTCTCACAAAATAGCCAGGAAGGCGAACTATGAAATCCATTGTGTGCTTGTTGATTGCGGCCGGTTTCGGCGCGTTATTGCAGTTTGAAGGCGTACCCCACGGCTTGCTGCTGGGTTTGATTGTCGTTACCGCATTGTTTGCCAGCAAAACCGGCATCGCCCCGGCAACTCCTTATGGACTGGGCTACATCCAGGTCACGCTGGGCATCGCCACCGGGCTGATGTTCGAAGCATGGGACAGCGAAACGGCGACGACGATGCTGCCCAGCCTTGGCGTGTTGCTGATCTGCTTGACCGTACAAATTGCACTCGCCGGATGGTGGCTGACACGCGGTGCCGGCTGGAACCGCACCGATGCACTGCTGGCGGTGTATCCCGGCGCGTTGGCCGCAGTGTTCGATTTGCTTGAGTCGGAAAAGGCTTCGAGCAAAGTCATCATCGTGCATCTGATGCGGCTGCTGTTGATCACCGTGCTGGTGAGTTTGCTCATTCCCGGGCAAGCAGCGGTGGCTGAAGTCGTCAGCGATCCGTTGACCACAGGCATGGCGCTGAGCGCGTTCTCTGTCATCGCGCTGAGCGTATTGCTCGGCCGCCTGTTGTTGCTGGTCGGCGTCCCGGCGCCATTCATGCTTACCGCAATTCTCATAACCGCTGTATTTGTGAAGTCGGGATGGCTGCACGGCTTTCACATGCCGGAGTGGAGTTTGAACCTGGCCGCACTGATTCTTGGCGTGCGCATCGGCTCACGGTTTCAGGGGCTGGGCATCGCAGAACTGGCGCGACATGGGCGCACCGCTCTGGTTTCGGTCGGCTTGATGATCGTCGTTGCAGCGGCGTTTGCCGAGGTGGCTGCGCGCTGGCTGGGCAGTGATCCGCTGTCGCTGTGGCTGGCGTACATGCCGGGCGCGATCGAGACGATTGCGATTGTCGCTTTTGGCGGCGGGCTGAATGTGGTGTTTATCCTGACGCATCACTTGAGCCGGATGGTGTTGCTGCATTTTGCCCCGGCGTTGTTGGTGCAGGTCAGGCGTGGCCCAAGGCAATCGCGAACGACACGACAATCATGCAGGCGAAGGCGAAGTTGAGATTCATGGGCTGTTCATCCTGAGCTTTTGAGAGTGGGGCCATTGTGAACAGGCGCAGCGCAAAGAAAAAATTCGCCGTGTTGATTCCAATGATCGAAAGCATTGATAGCCGCTGCGTTTGTATTTGCCTGAGACTTTCGCTAGTGTCGCTGAAACCTGCAACTACAAGCACAAACAGGCATATCCATGCACGACCACTCCATCGCCGAATTGCCGTCCCTGCGTCGGCAGAAAATCCTTTTGCTTCTCGAACGTGACGGCAAGGTCATGGCCTCCGAGCTTAGCCAGCATTTCGCAGTCTCCGAAGACACCATTCGCCGTGACCTCGCCGAACTGGACAGCGCCGGGCTGGTGCAGCGCGTGCATGGCGGGGCGCTGCCGCGACCGAAGGATTCAGGCAAGGATTACTTCACCCGTCTGGATGAGACCGACGAGGTCAAGGTGCGCCTGGCGCAACTGGCGGCGCAGCACATCGAGGACGGGCAGATTGTGCTGTTCGATTCCGGCTCGACCACCTTGCAGGTGGCGCGCGCATTACCTGCCGACATCCGCATCACCGCGGTGACCGCGTCACCGCTGACGGCGATTGCCTTGTCCGAATACAAGGGCGTGAAAGTGATTCTGGCGGGCGGTGAATTGAATCCGCATTCGATGTCGGCCAGTGGTCAGGAAGCGCTGCGACTGCTGGCGGGGATCAAGGCGGATCTGGCGATTACCGGGGTGTGTGCGATTCATCCCGAGGTCGGGATCACCTCGCTGCATTTCGATGAAGTGCCGATCAAACAGGCGATGCTCGACAGTGCAACGCGGGTGATTGCGGTGACCACGTCAGACAAGCTGGGCGCGGTGGAGCCGTTTTTGGTGGCGCCGTGTACGCGCCTGCATATGTTGATTACCGAGCGGCATCCCGGGTCGGGGAATGTCGAGGATTATCGGCGGTTGGGGATTGTCGTGGAGCAGTTGCCGGATTGAGTTTGTATGGGGTTTGAGGGCCTCTTCGCGAGCAGGCTCGCTCCCACAGGGGATCTGCGGTGAATAAATGACTTTGTAGGAGCTGCCGAAGGCTGCGATCTTTTGATTTTGACTTTTAAAAGCAGGATCAAAAGATCGCAGCCTTCGGCAGCTCCTACAGGTAATGGATCAGCGCAACCGCTCGAGCATCTGGTAATACCACATCCCCGCCGCCAGCAACGGATTGCCCAGCAGGTCGCCCATTGGCACGCGAATGTGCTGGCACGCGGCGAAAGTGTCGAATTGCTCCATTTGCCCGGTGATCGCGCGGCTCATGATCTCGCCCATGATGTGCGTGGTGGCAATGCCGTGACCCGAGTAGCCCTGGCAATACCAGACGTTGTCCGAGAGCTTGCCCAGTTGCGGGATGCGGTTGATGACGATGCCCATCGCGCAGCTCCACTGGTAATCGATCGCCACGCCTTTTAGCGCCGGGAACGTGCGTTCGATACACGGGCGCAGTTCCGCAGCGATGTCGCGCGAATCCTTGCCGCTGTAGTTGGCACCGCCGCCGAACAGCAAACGGCCGTCGGCGGTGAGCCGGTAGTAATCGAGGACGAAGCGGCAGTCGTACACGGCGAGGTCTTCGGGGTTGATCTGTTGCGCCAGATGACCCAGCGGCGCGGTGGTGACGATGCCGCCCATGGCCGGGAAAATCTTGCCCTTGAGCTGACCCGGTTCGAGCTTGTGATAGACATCGCCGGCGAGCATCACTTGATTGGCGTCGATCTGACCGTGAGCGGTGCGCACGCCAGGTGTGTCGCCGTGAATGATCTCCAGCACTTCACTGTTTTCGAAGATCAGCGCGCCCAGGCTTTCGGCTGCGCGTGCTTCGCCAATGCACAGGTTGAGCGGGTGCAGATGCATGTTGCGGGTGTTCTTGATTGCGCCGTGGTAGAGCTCGCTTTGCAGCAGGTCGCGAACCTGGCTGCGGTCGAGCAGGCTCACTTCATCGCTCAATCCGCGACGCACGGCTTCGTCGTAGTCCTTGCGCAGATCGACCATGTGGCTCGGCTTGTACGCCGCGTGCAAATGGCCGTGTTTGAGGTCGCACTGGATCGCATATTTCTCGACGCGCTGGCGGATGATTTCATGCCCTCGCCAGCGCAGATGCCAGATGAAATCGTCCACGTCATCGCCCAGTTTCGCGCGCATCTGCTTGCGCATCGCGCCGTCGCCGGACAGGCTGCCGGTGACTTGCCCGCCATTGCGCCCGGTGGCGCCCCAGCCGATTTTGTGGCTTTCAACGATGGCGACTTTCAGGCCTTTTTCCGCCAGTTCGACGGCAGTGGCGACGCCAGTGAAACCGCCGCCGATGATCACCACATCGACCTTGTGCCGGCCTTGCAGGGTCGGATAGTCGGTGTCGTGGTTGAGGGTGGCGGTGTAGTAGGAATTGCAGCGAATGGTCATGTCGGGGTCCACACAAATTTTGAAATCGAAGTGCAATTCCTGTGGGAGCTGGCTTGCCAGCGATAGCGAACTGTCAGTCACCGCCGATGGTGAATGTGCCGGCCTCATCGCTGGCAAGCCAGCTCCCACAGGTTCGGTGTCGGATCGTTAAGCTTCGGTCAGGTACCACCGCCAATCCTGCTCACCCACTTCAGCCATGAACTGCCGATACTCGGCACGCTTCACCGCCAGATACACCCCAAGGAATGCCTGCCCCAACGCCTCCCGTGCCCACGCGGAATTTTCCAGCGCCTGCAACGACGTCAGCCAATCGGTCGGCAGCAGTTCTTTCGCCTGGGCATAACCATTGCCCTCGACCGGCGCCCCCGGATCCAGCTCTTCACGGATGCCGCGATGAATGCCGGCGAGGATCGCTGCCGCTGCCAGATACGGGTTGGCGTCGGCGCCGCAGATGCGGTGTTCGATGTGTCGCGTAGGGGCCGGGCCGCCGGGTACGCGCAGGCTGACCGTGCGGTTATCGACACCCCAGGTCGGCGCCAGTGGCGCGTAGCTGTTGGCCTGGAAACGCCGGTAAGAGTTGGCGTTGGGGCAGAACAGCAGCAGCGAATCGAGCAGGGAGGCGAGCATGCCGCCGATCGCCGTGCGCAACAGCGGTGTGCCGGCCGGTTCTTCAGAGGCGAACAGATTACGCCCCTCGGCATCGGCGAGGCTGACGTGCATGTGCATGCCGGTGCCGGCCAGATCATCGAACGGCTTGGCCATGAACGTCGCCTGCATGCCGTGCTTGTGCGCCACGCCTTTGACCAGACGCTTGTAGCGCACCGCCTGATCCATCGCTTCCAGCGCATCGCCGTGTTCCAGGGTGATTTCCACTTGCCCCGGGGCGTATTCGGAGATCGCCGTGCGCGCCGGAATGCCGTGCAGTTTGCAGGCGCTGTAGAGGTCGGCGAGGAACGGCTCGATCTGCTCCAGCTCGCGCAAACCGTAGACTTGCGTGTGTCGCGGTCGTCCGCCGTCAGCGTCCAGCGCCGGTTGCGGGCGGCCGTTGTGGTCGCGTTTGGCGTCGAGCAGATAGAACTCCAGCTCGCAGGCCATGATCGGGTGATAGCCCTCGGCCTTGAGCCCGTCGATCACCTTGATCAGCAGGTGCCGAGGGTCAGCGATGCTCGCCGGCATGCCCTCGCTCGGGTGCATGCTGACCTGCACGGCGGCGGTCGGAATCTGCCGCCACGGCAGGCGCACCAGACTGCCTTGCAGCGGATAGGCGCGGCAGTCGATGTCGCCCACATCCCAGACCAGTCCGGAGTTCTCGACGTCCTCGCCTTGTACGGTCAGGCCGAGGATGGTGCTCGGCAGCGGTCGGCCGCTTTCGTACACGGCGAGCAGTTCTTCACGGTGCAACAGCTTGCCGCGCGGCACGCCGTTGGCGTCGAGAATGAACAGTTCGATCATGCCGATATCGGGGTTCTGTTCGAGGAACAGGCGTGCGTCTTCAATGGCTGCGAATTTCATGGCAAATCACTCACGATGGCGCCGCACAGGCGCGCAGATTCGGCCGGACACGACGCGACAAAAAGGCGTAAGTGTCCCGGCAGGGATATCAGGAAAATCGGGAAATTGACTGTCGCGGTTACAGCTCACGCGATCAGGCAGGAATGGCGATATCCGGCGGGCGTGCGGAGTGACGCAGCTTGGAACGGCGCAGGGCCATGGGCAGATTGACGATGCGGTTCATACGCGGCCCCTGTTGCAGTGGGCGCGTACAGCAGAGACGTGCAACCTTTGCGGTTGTTGTGGTGACGTACTCATAACGCGTGTTTCCGTTGGCGGAAAGCGTCGGCGGCAGGGCAGGCCCGGCGACCGGTGTGCCCGGATAGTAAGGGGGAATTTGCGCGCGTGTAAATGGAAGATTCGTCGGTGGCGCTTTACGGCGTCATCAGCGCAGCACGTAATCGTCCGGCTCTGGCGCGGGCGGCAATGGCGAGACGCCCAGTTCGTACAGCACATCGCGCTCCAGGGTGCGCACCAGTGCATCGGTCGGCAGATCGTTTTCATCGCGGCCGAACGGGTCTTCGAGTTCATCGGCAATCGCGTCGAAGCCGAAAAAGGTGTAGCTGACAATTGCCGTGAACAGCGGCGTCAACCAACCCAGCGATTGCGCCATGGCGAACGGCAGCAGCAGGCAGAACAGGTAGATGGTGCGGTGCAGCAGCAGGGTGTAAGGGAAGGGCAGTGGCGTGTTCTTGATGCGGTCGCACACGGCCTGGGCTTGGCTCAGGCAGGTCAGGTGATTGGCCAGCAATTGATAACGCCATGGCGACAGCACACCGGCCGTTTCCAGCTCGGAACACTGGCGCCCGACCTGATGAATGATCTGGCCGCAGTGATCCGGCGCCGACCCATCGATCGGCGGGCTGACCCAGTCGGCACTGGCCTGCTCCTCGCTGTCGCCACGCAGTCTTGCATTCAACGCATGGGCGAAACCGCACAGGTTGCGCAACAGTTGTCCACGCAGGCGCGAGTCATCGATGCCTTGAGTTTCGCGCATCACCGAGCGCACCCGCAGCAGCACCTCGCCCCAGGCCTTGCGGCCCTCGTACCAACGGTCGTAACAGGCGTTGTTGCGAAAGCTCAGGAAGATCGACAGCGACAGACCGAGCAGGGTGAACGGTGTCGAATTGATCTGGGCGAAGTAGCTCGGCACCAGAAGTTCGATCAGCACAATCGCCGCCGCCAGCAGTGTCAGCATCAAGGTGCGCACGGCGATGCGTTTGGCGATCGAGCCTTTGAGGGTGAACAGCACGGCGAACTGATTGGGTCTCGGTCTGACGATCATCTCGCGGTCCCGGTTGCGCGGCGAATCAGCCGCCGGTCATGTTCATGAAACGCACCACTTGCACGTCGTCGTTGACTTCGAAGTTGTGTCGATACGGTTTGAGTTTCATGGCCTCGATGATCGCGTTTTCCAGACGTTCCGGGTGGCCCGGATGGGCGCGCAACACCGCTTTGAGGTCCATCGAATGCTCGTTGCCCAGGCACAGCAGCAAGCGACCTTCGACGGTCAGGCGCACGCGGTTGCAGGTACCGCAGAAGTTGTGGCTGTGCGGTGAAATGAAGCCCAGGCGAATGTTCGGCGCTTCGGCCACGCGCCAGTAGCGCGACGGCCCTTGCGTCGATTCGGTCGAGTCGATCAGGGTAAAGCGTTCGGCGATGCGTTCGCGTACTTGCGCGCTGGAGTAGAAGGATTCGGCGCGGCTGTGTTCGGCGATCGCGCCCAGCGGCATCTCTTCGATGAAGGAAATATCCAGATCACGCTCGATGGCGAAACTGACCAGATCGTTGATCTCGTGATCGTTGCGGCCCTGCATCACCACGCAGTTGAGCTTGGTGCGGGTGAACCCGGCGGCACGCGCGGCATCGATGCCGTCGATGACCTGCGCCAGATCGCCGGTACGGGTCAGCTCTTTGAAGCGCTGCGGATCGAGACTGTCGAGGCTGATGTTCAGGCGCTTGACCCCGGCGTCGAACAGCGGCTGGGCCAGGCGGCCCAATTGCGAGCCGTTGGTGGTCAGGCACAGTTCGCGCAGGCCGGGCAGGGCGGCGATCTGTTCGCAAAGTTGCACGACGCCGGGGCGGATCAGCGGCTCGCCACCCGTGAGGCGGATCTTGCGCGTGCCGAGGGCGACGAAGCTTTGCGCCACCTGGAACAGCTCTTCGAGGGTGAGGATCTGCTGGCGCGGCAGGAACTGCATGTCCTCGGCCATGCAATAGACGCAGCGAAAATCGCAGCGGTCGGTGACCGACAGGCGCAGATAATCCACGCGGCGGTTGTGACCATCGATCAATTCACGCTGTGTCATGGGCTCGCCTCGTGGATGTGGAGCGCCGTCAGCGGGCGCAGATCGCGCAGGGTAGGCTGCGTTCGCCATGCCGTCCAATCACTCTGGCTGACCGAGTGATTGACGGCGTCGATGATGCCTTACGGTGCGCCAAACATTGCCGTCCAGTAAATGCCGGCGTTGCTTTTCGGGTCGGTCGCGTAGGCGGCGCCCAGTTCCTGATATTGCGGATTCATCAGATTGGCGCAATGCCCGGGGCTGGCGAGCCAGCCGTCGACGACCTTGCCGACGGTGTCTTGCCCGGCGGCGATGTTCTCGCCGACCAGTTGCCCACTGTAACCGGACAGCTCGGCGCGGTCGCCTGGCGTGCGGCCGTCGCGGTCCTTGTGGTCGAGGTAATTGTTGTTGGCCATGTCGCGGCTGTGATCCTGAGCGACCGTGCCCAGCGTGGCGTTCCAGGCCAGCGGTGCTGCCGCCGCGAAGGACTGCCCGCCGCACTGGCGCGCCTGGCCGCGCGCGGTATTGAGTTGCGCCAGCAGCTTTTGCCCTTCGCTTTGTGCATCGCCGAGTTTCGCCGTCAGCAACGGCCGCGCGAGGACGATGCGCCAGTCGCGGTCGACACGGTTGACGCCGATATCGACGAACTGCGGATCGAGCACCACCTTACAGAAGCTTTCCTTGATCGCCTGCATCGCCGCCGCTGCATCGCGCGGGCCGTTGAGGGTGATCGCCTGCACGTTGACCATCGGGTACTGGGCGCTGGTCATGGCCTGCTGCAGATCGACCGCGCCGCTGGCCGGCAGGCGCAGCCGTGGATCGGCCGACAGCGGTGGCAACTCGTTCGATGCCTGCGTGCCGCAACGCTGCGGCTGGCTGCGATAGCTGTTGATCGACTCGATCAATTGCAGTTCATCGGCAGCCAGCGCCGAGGTGGCGAACACCACGCCCAGCGACAGTGCGGCACAACGCAAAACGGACGGCATGAAGCGCATGGAAATCTCCCTTGAGCTGAATGCGCCCATGATGCGCGAAAGGCCCCCGGTGAGTGAATGTGTTTTTCTTTGCGGCGGATTTTTTTCTGCGCTGGTGTGCCCGCGCATTTGCTCGCTACACTCTGCGAAGACCCCGCAAACCGGGCGTCTCACCGACGTAACATCTTGCCCCGGGCGGGCGCTGACGGAAGAACCGACATGGGATCGAAAGGCTTGGCGGGCGGTTTGTTGTGGATCTTTTTGACCGGCGCGGCATGGGCCGGGGCGCAGGCGCCGATCGAGGCCAAGGCCGAACAGAAAGCCGAGGTGCTCGAAGAGAAAGCGGCGGATAAAGTCAGCGCCGCGCCGGCGCCGAAATCCGAGGCCATCACCCCCACCGAAGCGCAGGCGGTAGACCCGGCCGGCGCCGCGCCGCTGGACGATCCGCTGACCTGTCTGGCGCGCAGTATCTATTGGGAAGCCAAGGGCAAGGACACCCCGGAAATGGAGGCCGTCGCCAGCGTGGTGATGAATCGCCTCGGCCACGACGGCTTTCCCGACACGGTGTGCGCGGTCGTCAAGCAGGGGTCGGAAAGCGGCAATTGCCAGTTTTCCTGGTGGTGCGATGGCAAGCCCGATCAGGTCAAGGAAGACGCCGAATACGCGCTGGCCAAGGAAATCGCCGGCAAGGCGTTGAACCGTCAGCTCAAGGACCGCACGCGCGGCGCCCTGTATTTTCACGATCGTGGCGTGCACCCGAGTTGGGCCAAGGCCTATCGCAACACGGCGCAGACCGGCAGGTTCCTGTTCTACAAACCCGCCGGCGGCGATGCGCGTTAACTGGCGTGGGTGTTGAGAATGCTCGCCACCTGCTGCGGCTGGCAGTTCAGATACGGTGACTTTTGCAGCCAGCGCTGATCCGGATACCAGGAAAACATGAACTGGCCGTTCTTCAGGCGATCGATCACCTGTTTGGCGATCTGCGGCCGCACGGCGGGGCAACCCTGACTGCGACCGATACGCCCCTGACGCTTGCTCCACAGCGGGTTCACGTAACTGGCGGCATGAATCACGATCGCGCGATCACGGGCCAGATCATTGAAGCCGGGCTCCAGACCGTCCATGCGCAGCGAGTAGCCGTGAGTACCTTCGTAGCTTTCCTGAGTGCGGAACAGACCGAGGCTGGACTGATAACTGCCTTCGCGATTGGAAAACTGCGTGGCGAAGTTTTCCCCGGAGTTCGAACCGTGGGCAACCAGATCACGCAGCACCAGTTTCTTTTTGCTCAGATCGAAGATCCACAGGCGGCGTTCGGTGGACGGTTGCGAGTAATCGATGATCGCCAGATGCCGCGAGGGTTTCGCGCCGTTGTTGACCGCGCATTGCATGGCGTTCAATGCACCTTTGAGCGCCTGGGGATTGAGTTCCGGCGCGGCGTGGGCGAGGCTGTTGTAGAGAACCGGCGATGGCTTGCCGGCGGCAAATACTGGGCTGGTCACGGCGACAAGGGTCGCGGTGCTCAACAGAAGTCGGCGCAAAAACGTCAACATTTTATAAAGTGTCCTCAACTTGCTACATAAACGGCACTTTGGCTCCTGACTCCCAGTCAATACCCGCAGGCTCGCGGTTCGAGCCTGACTGTTCAGCGCACCTGATGTAAGGTTGACCGTCATCTGGACGGCCATGGATTGGAGTAAAGCAGTTGTTCAAAAAGTACGCATGCTACTTGAGCATTTGTTTGCTCGCTGCGCCGTTTGTCGCTTGCGCCGATGAGCCGCTGCCCCCGCTCGAAACCCTGCCGACGCCGGAAACGCAATTGCCGGTCGAGCCGCGCAGCCCGTTGCAGGCGGTTTTGATCAGCCTGGCGCAGTCGTGCCCGACCATCGCTCCGCGTCTCAATGGCCCGGCGTTGAGCCAATTGCAGGCGTTTTATGAACAGCAGGACTGGATGCCGGTGTGGGCGAGTGAGTCGGCACGCTTGCCGGCATTGCGCGCGCAATTGCAGCTGCTTGCCGATGATGGGTTGAATCCGAATCGCTATGCGGTCGCGACGACACCGCCGCAGGATGGCGAGCTGTGCGCCGACATCGACATCAGCCGCAACTACCTGCAGGCCTTGCAGGATCTGCATTACGGCCGTCTGTTGCAATCGCATTTCGAACCGCTGTGGCGTGTCGACGGCCCGCCGACCGACCGTCAGGCGCAACTGCTCAGCATTGCCGTGCCGGGCATGAACGATATTGCTGCGGCGTTCGACCTGGCGCGTCCGCATCTGCCGCAATATCAAAGCCTGCGTCAGCTGTACGCCGCGCAACGCTTGCAAGCCCTGCCGCAATGGCAGCCGGTGGGCAACGGCCCGCTGCTGCGTCCGGCGATGGAAGACCCGCGCGTGCCGGAACTGGCCCGACGCTTGTACAGCGAAGGTTATCTGGCAAACGCACTGGTGACACCGGACAACGCCTACGATGACGTGCTGGTGGAAGCGGTGAAGCACTTTCAGGCCAGTCATTCGTTGCAGGCTGACGGCGTGGTCGGGCCGGGCACCATTGCCGAGCTGAACATCAGCCCGCTGACCCGCCGCGATCAGTTGCGCGTCAATCTCGAACGTTTCCGCTGGATTGCCCAGGACATGGAACCCAGCGGTCTGGTGGTGAATGTAGCGGCCGCTGAGCTGACGCTGTATCAGGGCGGTCAACCGGTGTGGCAGACCCGCACCCAGGTCGGCCGCGCCGAACGCCAGACGCCGCTGCTCAAATCCCGCGTCACCCGCCTGACGCTGAATCCGACCTGGACCGTACCGCCGACCATCTGGAAAGAAGACAAGCTGCCGGAAATCCGCAAGGACCAGACCTTCCTCAGCCGCCAGAACCTGCAAGTGCTCGACGCCAACGGCCAGCCTCTGGCGGCGGCGGACATCGACTGGGACAACCCCGGCAACATCCTCCTGCGTCAGGACGCCGGCCCGCGCAATCCGCTGGGGCAAATGGTCATCCGTTTCCCCAACCCGTTCTCGGTCTACCTGCACGACACGCCGAGCAAGGCGCTGTTTGACAAAGGCCCACGGGCGTTCAGTTCCGGTTGTGTGCGCGTCGAGCACCCGCTGCAACTGCGCGATCTGCTGCTGTCCCCGGCAGAAAAAGCTCGCACCGAGACTTTGCTGGCAACCGGCACCACCCATGAATTTCGCCTGTCGGCGCCGGTGCCGATCCTGATGACCTACTGGACGGCGCAAGTCGACAGCAGCGGCCATGTGCGTTATGCGCCGGACATCTACAGCCACGACAGCGCATTGCTGGCGGGGCTGGATCGGGCGCACTAAGCCAGAACACCTCGGTCAGTCCCCTCTCCCTCGGGAGAGGGCCAGGGTGAGGGGCAAATCTCAAGTCGAGCGCAATACTCGAAAACTCACCGCCCCAGCTCCTCCACCAACCACGGCAAAAGCTGCTCACACGAGCCTTCAATCTTCAAATCGAGCAGATCATCCGCCCGGGTCTTGCCCAGATTGATCGCCATCAACGGCTTGCCACGCTCGGCAATCACCCGACACAAGCGAAACGCCGAATACGCCATCAACGACGATCCCACCACCAGCAACCCCGCCGCATTCTCGGCGGCGGCCAAGGCCCGTGCGGCTGTCGGTTGCGCCACGTTCTCGCCGAAGAACACCACATCCGGTTTCATCCGCTCACCCGCGCAATGCGGGCACTGCGGTACCTGAAAGCGCGCTTCAAATGCCGGGTCGAGCAAGGTATCGCCATCCGGCGCCTGCACCGCATCAACACCACTCAGGTAGGGATTGTGTGCCTCCATCTGGCGCTGGATCGCGTCGCGCTCGCTGCGCTGCCCGCAATCCAGGCACAGCACTCGATGCAGGCTGCCGTGCAGTTCGATCAAATCGTGGCTGCCGGCCTGATCGTGCAAGGTATCGACGTTCTGCGTGATCAAAGCGCTGATCCGGCCACGCTGCTGTAACGTCGCCAGCGCCTCATGCGCGGCATTCGGTCGGGCCTTTCGCACGCGCGGCCAGCCGAGCATGGCCCGCGCCCAGTAGCGCCGGCGTGATTCCGGGGCGGCGAGAAACTCCTGATACATCATCGGCTGCCGCCCGCGACGCACGCCGTCACTGTCGCGATAGTCCGGAATGCCCGATGGCGTGCTGATGCCGGCGCCGGTCAATATCAGGAATTTATCGTCGGCCATGGCCTGCAACAGCGTATCGAGATGTTCGCGGATCGGGCTATCGAGCATGCTCAGCACTCCAGAATGGGCAGTGCCCCGCAGGTTAGCACGCGATCCGCACGGGTTACTTGCGCGCCTCCAGAATCAGGTTGAACGGTGTCTGCGTGGCGCGGCGGAACTGCTTGAATCCGGCCTCGACAAAGACTTTGCGCAGGCGCAATTCACCGGCCTGCGCACCGAGCCCGAGGCCGACTTCCTGGGACAGCGAATTGGGCGTGCAGATAAACGTCGAGGCGGCGTAGAACAGGCGCCCGACCGCGTTGAGATTGTCGTCCAGTTTGTCGTTGGCGAACGGTTCCACCAGCAACACCGTGCCATCGTCCTTCAGCGACTCATAAGCGTGGCGAGCGGCGCCGACCGGGTCGCCCATGTCGTGCAGGCAGTCGAAAAAGCAGATCAGGTCGTAGTCGCCGCCGGGATAGTTTTTCGCCGTGCCCTCGAAGAATCTGGCGCGGTTGCCCACGCCGCCTTCTTCGGCCCGTTGCGTGGCGACGGTGACTGACGGCTCGTGGAAGTCGAAGCCGACAAACTGCGATTTGGGAAACGCCTGGGCCATGATCACCGTCGAGGCGCCGTGGCCGCAGCCGATGTCGGCAACCTTGGCCCCGCGTTCCAGCTTCGCCACCACGCCGTCGAGCGCCGGCAGCCATTCGGCAATCAGGTGACCTTTGTAACCGGGGCGGAAGAAACGTTCGGTGCCGCTGAACATGCACGGATGGTGATCGCCCCACGACAAGGCGCCATTGCCGCGCATGGCCTTGACCAGTTTGTCCTTGTCATGGAAAAACGACGCCACCACGCCGAGACCGCCAGCGACATACACCGGCGAATCCTCCACGGCCAGCGCCAGTGCCTGTTCTTCCGGCAAGCGAAACTGACCGTCAACGTGTTCCATATACCCTGATGCGGCATGGGCGCTGAGCCATTCGCGCACCAGGCGCGGATTGCAGGTGGTTTTCGCCGCAAGGGCTTCGGGGCTGATCGGTTGGCTGTCGGCCATTGCCCGGTACAGACCGAGTTCTTCGCCGACAATGACATTGGCCAGCATCGCCGCACCACCCATGTCGTTGACCA
The DNA here is from genome assembly GCF_004307505.1 of Pseudomonas sp. Sample_11. Taxonomy (NCBI): domain Bacteria; kingdom Pseudomonadati; phylum Pseudomonadota; class Gammaproteobacteria; order Pseudomonadales; family Pseudomonadaceae; genus Pseudomonas; species Pseudomonas sp. Sample_11. The sequence continues at coordinate 8,474 of NZ_RCOD01000004.1, read as the reverse complement.
GTTTGCCCATGAATTCGTTGAGCTTCGCCTCATTCATCACGTGTGCTCCTGAAACAGGATCACCGTCCGGCGGCGTTGAATGTCGAGGCAGGCGCCACCGGGCGGTGGTCACGGATTGGGGCAGGGCACAGCAGACGTCCTGCGGCCCCCTCGACTGGGTAATGAATGAGTCTAGTCCTCTTTTACTCGATCAGTGCCCAGCCATCGGGGCGGGAACGGATGCAGGCGATAGAAACTGCGCAGCTGTGTCAGGTCGTGCTCATACCAGCCGCGCAGCCATCGCTGATACTGCGCCTGCGCGGCAGTTCGCAGTAATGGTCGGGACAGGCTGTCATGGATAGCTTGGGCGGCCTGCATGCCGCTCATCAACGCCTTGAGCACACCGTGCGACGACGCCGGATCGAGTCGGCATGCAGCATCACCTACGAGAAGGTAGCCGTCACCGGCAACGGTCGCGCTGATGCGCCAGCTTACGTCGGCTCCGCGTATCGTTCCCGATTGCGGTAATGCCTGGAGGTCTTCGGGCAGCATTTGTCTGGACTGCCTGACGGTCCGTAGTGCGTCGGTTTCAAACGCAAGGTGTGTCCAATGGGTCAACTGCGGGCCAATCCGCGCGATCCATGTCCAGCCATCCGTCGTGGCCAGCAGGCGCGGATTGCTCGCGTAGCGGGCTGGCTGACCGTGCAAATATCCAAAGCGGGCCACTAATGCAGCAGAATCGACGCGCGCCTTCAGGTGCAATTGGCGTCCAAGCCAGCCGGCTGCACCACTGGCATCGATTACGTACGAGGCGTAAAGGCAACCGGCGTCGGCTTCTACGCCGATCACCTGTTGCTCGAACGTGAGAGCGCTGTGCGCCCGACACGGCTGGTATATCTCTACACCCGCTGAAGCGGCTTGTTGTAATAACGCGGCGTCCAGTAACGCGCGGCTGATCTGGAAGCCGCGCCACGGGCCAGTTATGTCCGCGCCGAAAGCGTTGAAACGAGCCGTGCCGTTCCAGTGCACCCATTGGCCTTCAAAGCGCAGAGTCGACGAGGCACGCAGCAGGTCGGCGACGCCGAGTTGGCGCAATAACGGTTCGATACCCGGGTGCAGACTTTCGCCAGGGCGGAATCGGGGGAACGCTTGCCTTTCGATCAAAGCCACGCGCAGTCCCCGGCGAGCACAGCTGATGGCGCTGGCGCAGCCCGCAGGTCCTGCGCCAATCACCACCACATCAAAGTGTTTCAAACGCGACCTGCCAAGGGCCTGCATCCAGTTTAAGCAGGCTGACATCAGCACTGACAAACAGCAGGACCTGTCGCTTGATCTCGACATGACGTAATTTGAAATCATCATCGGCAGTGCTGACAGCCCCGCGCTCGTACATCGAAAAAAACTGCACCCATCCCTCCAGGACAACGCCGGCTTCCTGCTGTGCCTTTTCGAGTTCATCGTCCGGATGCTGCACCTCGAGAAACGACAGCAGCGGCCAGGCATTGCGCTGGGCATTGTCGTCGTCAGCACCAAGCACCCGATAAACCCGATGCATCGAAGCGACGCGCCGCTCATACGCGGCTTGTGACGTTTGGCCGGTCAGGCTCAGGGAAAAATGCCCGTCCAGGGCGACCTGTGTGTAATCGGCGTGGGCGTAGGCGTGGTACTGGGCGAACAGGCGGTTGTCTTGAACGATGAGTTGCGGACCCGGCTGACCGTCCCAGGCAATGACACCGTCCTGGCCAATTTCCTGATCGGTCAACGGGATGATGGTGTGCAGACTTGAACGCGGCTCGAACACCCGCGCCGAATCCGGTGCCACCCCCGGCCAGAAGGAGCCCAGAGCTGCGCAGATTTTGGCGTCTTCGGGAAACGGGCTTGCCATCTGATAGCCGGCCAGTACGTTGATCCATTCGGCGTCGGAGGTGTTCTGCCGGACCCAGCCTACTTCCCAGCCCGGACCGAAAACCCCGGCAGCGCCGTCGGGCAGCGAGGAGGGCCGTGAACTTTGGGCGAGCGGCATTGGCGACAGCACGCTCGCGCGCGGTTCAGCGCAGGCGACAATCGCCGTCACCCCTAGATCCTTGTCGGAAAACAACTGATCCTTGAGGTTCAGGTTGGCGCAATACCGCACGTTGGAAAGTGCTTCGAGGCGGGCGTGCCAGATGTCGGGACTGGTGAAAAGCGGCTCTTCGCTGACCCAGCGCAGCAGTTTGCGCTGACTGCACAGTGGGTAGAAATCCGGAGGACCAATAATAGAATAGGCAGCCACCGTCGGCAGCAGGTCGCTCAGTGCGGGGCAGTGTGGCCGGACCCATCCGTCAGCTGTCGCGTCTTGATAGTGCAGGGTCTGATAGCCACCTTCACGGACCAGGGCTTCGACATCGGCACGGTTGTTCAGATCCTCGATGCTGCCTTGCGCGTCAACCTTGTGTCGACCATGCACCATCCCGCCGGTGTTGGCGGGCATCTGAAACGATAGCAGTCGGCCCTCGAATCTGGCAGCTTCGACCAGCCGTGCTTTTGGCTCTGGCAACAGCAAGCCGGCGCCGAACGCTTCCTCAGTTGCCCAGTCGGCCAAGTCATCGATCACGACGAAGGGCGGCTGACTGATCTGCGGCTCCCCCCAGCCGGTGCCACTGTGACGTAAATGGATGTGCCGCAACTTCTCGTTGATCTGATGATTCTTTAGCGTCACCGCCAGTTGCATGCCTGCCAGGCATCGTGCGCCATCGAACAGCTTGTGCAGCGGTACCCAGAAATCCAGCCCCGGATCGACTTCAGACTGAAAGTCCATCGGCCCGAAGCGCTGCGCATCACCGCGCAGTTGCATGGCAATGTAAGCGCTGTAGCGCACCGGCATGACCCGGATGCCATGTACGTCGCCGTCGACAAAGGGCAGGAAGCATCGTTGTCTGGCGTTATATCGGGCAGGCGCGGTGCCGACCCGAGCAATGCCGGTGCGCGAAAAGCACAGGTCGGCGTGTCGGCCGTGCACGGTGTCGGCTGCGCAGCGGTATTCACTGGCAAAAGCCACCACCGCCAGGGGCGCGCCAGCGGCAGTCAGGCGCAGTTGATCGAGGGTGGGCGGTGCGATGCTGTAAACATAATTCAGAACGCTTTCGATTTCGCCCGCAGTCGGAAACAGCCGCAGATCCGTTCCGGTTTCATCGACGGTCACTTGCGGTGATGCCAGCGCGTGATAGAGCAAACTGCGGGAGGGCGCCGCCGCTTCGATTGCGCAGGTTCCATCAGGATCGAAATCCGCGAATCCGCTCAGGCAGCGATCAATCGTCAGTGGCCGTTGCAGCTCGGCGGCCAGGGGCTCTGCCAACAGATCAAGCCCATGGGCCAACATCAGCGAATGCCAGCCGCCTGGCGCCAGCCGATGACATACCTGTGTGACGGATTCAAGCAGAGTCATGGCTGATCCTCGTTACGGTTCGCGAGCTGTCATCAGACAGCACAAGGCTTATGCCCCGCTACTGTCAGGTCTGACAGTGGCGGGGCGCCTGGACATGCATAACCGTAGAGGCTTTGGCCCAGGCGCAACAGTCGGGCGATTCCGAAGAGGGCGTAGGCAGATGCCTGCTGTTCAACCGAAAACAGCAGAGGTCAGGAGGGAAAATCAAACAGAAACTGTCAGCCGTGCAGCGGTAATTTAAGCTCAGCGCACAACCCGCCACCTTTACGATTGCTCAACATAAGCGAGCCACCGAGCGCCAACGCCAATTGCTGGGCGATCGCCAATCCGAGACCGGTGCCGCCGGTGTCGCGGTTGCGCGAATTTTCTACGCGGTAGAACGGTTCCAGCACCTGCGCCAGTTCGGCCTCGGCGATGCCCGGGCCGCGATCGAGGACTTTCACCGACAGGCTGTTGCCCTGCGCTTCGACCTGCAATTGCGCGGCGCCGGCGAATTTCAGGGCGTTGTCGGTCAGGTTCACCAGCACCCGGCGCAGGGCCTGCGGGCGGGTTTCGATTACCGCTTTGCTTTTGCCGCCGAGCTGCACGTCCTTGCCCATGTCCTGATAGTCGAAGACCAGGCTGTCGAGGAACGAGTCGAGATCAGTACGCCGGCTTTCTTCGGTGGCGCCGTGAACGCTGCGAGCGTAAGCCACGCCTTCGCGCACCAGATGCTCGATTTCGCCCAGGTCGCTGCTCAGTTTGTCTTTCTCGACCGAGTCGTCCATGAATTCTGCGCGCAGTTTCATCCGGGTGATCGGCGTTTGCAGGTCGTGGGAAATCGCCGCGAGCAGTTGCATGCGTTCTTTCAGGTAGGCGGCGATGCGCGTCTGCATGGCGTTGAACGCCCGTGCCGCGTGGACGACTTCGGTCGGCCCTTGCTCGTCGAGTTTGATCGGGTGCGCGTTGGGGTCGAGGGTTTCCACCGCGTTGGCCAGGCGGGTGAGGGGACGGATGGCAATGCGCACGGCGAGCCAGGTGCAGAGGATCAGCAACGCCAGTTGGCCCAACAGCACCACCGGCAACCACGGTGACAACGGCACCATCGCCGGGCGGATATCGATGGTCACCGGGCTGCCGTCGCTCAGGCGCAAGTGGCCCTGGAAATGTTGTCTCGGACCGCCGGGAACTTCGGTAAACACGATTGGATAAGTGTCGCCGATGGCCGCCGTAATTGAGGCAATCGCGACGGACTTTTCAGCCGAGGTCACCGGCATGCCCGGTTCGCCCTCATTGAGCAGGTAGCCGTAATTGCGCCGGGCCAGTCGCGGCAGCCAGGCCTCGCGCTCGGCGGCGGGCAGGCGATCGAGGATCGCCATCGAGGTCGAGACGTCGGTTTCGAGGTTGCCGAGCATGGTGTTTTTCGCGCTCTGGTAACGCTCGTAATACTGCGCGCCGAACGACAGGCCCTGCGCCAGAATCAGTCCGATCAGGAAAATCATCGAGAGGCGCGAGGCGAGGGTGCGCGGCCATTGCAGCTTGAGTTTCATGCCGAAGCCCCGAGCAGTTCGACCGGCAGCGAAAACACATAACCTTCACTGCGCACGGTCTTGATATAGGCCGGCTCGCGAGCATCGTCCAGCAGGCGTTGACGCAGGCGACTGACCAGCAGATCAATGGAACGGTCGAACAGATCGGCCTCACGGCCCTGGGTTAGGTTGAGCAGTTGATCGCGGCTGAGCACCCGTTGCGGGTGGTCGAGGAACACCCGCAGCAAGCGGTATTCGGCACCGCTGAGGGCAACCATGGTGCCGTCGCTGTCGAGCAGGTGTCGGGCCGAGGTGTCCAGCTGCCAACGACCGAAGGCCAGCAGGCGTCCGGCTTCGGTGACCACCAGATTCGGCGGCAACATGCGGGTACGGCGCAACACGGCGTTGATCCGCGCCAGCAGTTCGCGGGCGGCGAAAGGTTTGGTCAGGTAATCGTCGGCGCCCATTTCCAGACCGATGATGCGGTCGGTCTCATCGTTGCGCGCGGTGAGCATCAGCACCGGCGTGGCCTTGTGTTTGCCTACACGCAATTCGCGGCACAACTGCAGGCCATCGTCGCCGGGCATCATGATGTCGAGCACGATCAGGTCGACAGTGTTGGCATCAAGGAAGCTGCGCATCTGCCGGCCATCAGCGACCACTGTCGTGCGCAGGCCGTTCTTCTTCAGGTAGTTGCCTACCAGTTCACGGATCTCGCGGTCATCGTCGACGATGAGAATGTGATCGACATGTTCCATCGGTTCAAGCCTCTGTCAAAGGGGGAATGCCGTGCAGTCTATAGCGCCGTAGACCGCACGCCTGCCTGCCTTTGTATTGCAGTGTATCTGCCGCAGCGGCGGATACACACCGACGCAAAATCACGATTTTTTCGGGGTTTTGTATCGCTCTGTATCTACACACTGCATGGATACACAACGAGTGATTCTCGTCCTTTCCTGACACAGACGCGATACCTCGAAGGCCTCAAATAGGCTCCATCGAGGCACACACAGACCGCCTCGGCTCAAACTCACTGAAGCCTTGAGGACTACACCATGAACAACAAATCCGTATTCGCCGCCTGCCTGTTCGCCGCTCTGAACATCTGCACCCTGTCGGCCCACGCCGAAGCTGACGTCAGCCGGCAAACCTACACCTACGGCACCCATCTGGATATCCAGAAAGTGCTGTCGATGACCGAAGACACCTCGGTGACCTGCGGCATCACCGAGGCGCGCATGACCTACCTCGATTCCGCCGGCAAAACCCGCGAGCTGGATTACAGCAAATTCGCTGACGGCTGCAACAACCAGAACTGAGTCATCCCTACTTTTTCTGCAAGGAGTTTTGCCATGAACAACGTCTCGCGCTTTCTGACCGCAGCAGCCTTCGCCTTCACCGGTGCCGCCGCCCACGCCAACAGTGCTGTGGAGCAGAGCAGTTGCGCCAGCAGCACCTGCTTCCAGCTGACCACGGTCGCGAAGGAGGGCAGCGATGCACTGATCGCCGCTGACGGCTCCAGCCGCACGCCGCAGGGGCAGATGGTCGCCGCTGACGGGTCGAGCCGCACGCCGCAGGGCCAGATGGTTGCCGCTGACGGATCGAGCCGCACGCCGCAGGGCCAAATGGTCGCGGAAAACGGTGCCAGTCGTACGCCTCAAGGGCAGTTGCTCGACGGCCAGACTGCATGAGCCACGGCGTAAATAAAGCAGGCTAGCGAGGGGGCGTTTCCCTCGCTGGCCGGTTGCGTGCCCAGCCCCCATTCCAAGGTGACCCCTTATGTACCTCATTGCATTTCTCGGCGGTCTGCTGACCGTTCTCAGTCCGTGCATCCTGCCGGTGGTGCCGTTTCTGTTCGCTGGCGCCAACCGTACCCGCTCCTCGATCCTCCTGACTCTCGCCGGCATGGCGCTGACCTTTGCGCTGATCTCCAGCCTCGCGGTGGTCAGCAGCGAGTGGGTGATTCAGGCGAGCAACACCGGCCGCCACGTTGCCTTGCTGGTCATGGCGCTGTTCGCCTTGTCGCTGATCTCGGCCCGCGTTGGTGACTGGCTGACCAGGCCGTTTGTCGCGCTCGGCAATCGTCTCGATCAGGACACGCGTAAACGTGCCGGACCGATGGGCTCGATCATGCTCGGTGTCGCCACCGGCCTGTTGTGGGCGCCGTGTGCCGGGCCGATCCTTGGGGTGATTCTGACCGGCGCAATGTTGCAAGGCGCCAATGCGCAGACCAGCCTGTTGCTGCTGGCTTACGGCGTCGGCAGTGCCTTGTCGCTGGGCACGTTGATCTTCGCCGGGCGCGGTCTGGTCAATCGGCTGAAACCGTCGATCCCGTTCAGCGGCTGGTTGCGTCGCGGTGCCGGGGTTGCGGTACTTGCTACGGTCGCGGTGATCTCGACGGGCGCCGACAAAACCCTGCTCGCCAATACCTCTTCCGAGGGCGTGGCCAGCGTCGAGAAAAACGTCCTGGAAAACGTGCCGAAAGTGGTCGACTACTTCGTCAGCAAGGTCCGCGCCGATTCGATGATGGACCAGGCCCGGGGCGCGATGCCGTCGCTGTCGGGGGCTGTGCAGTGGCTCAATTCACCAGAGCTCAGTGCCGAATCCCTGCGCGGCAAAGTGGTGCTGGTGGACTTCTGGACCTACGACTGCATCAACTGCCAGCACACCTTGCCGTACGTCAAAGACTGGGCGAAGAAATACGAGAAGGACGGCCTGGTGGTGATCGGCGTGCACACACCCGAGTATGGCTACGAGCGCATCATCAACAACGTCAAGGATCAGGTGAAAAAACTCGGCATCACCTACCCGGTCGCCATCGACAACGACTATGCGATCTGGCGCAACTTCGACAATCAGTACTGGCCGGCGCATTACCTGATCGACGCCAAGGGCCAGATGCGTTACAGCCACTTCGGCGAAGGTCGCTATGCCGAGCAGGAGCAGATGATCAAGCAGTTGCTGGAGGAGGCCAAGGCACCGGCCGCCTGAGTGTTTCATGCGCTTGACAGATCTTCACCACTCATCGGCAAAGTGCCCGGTTTACGGGGTTGCCGGACGATTGACAGGGACGCCGGGCAGCCTCGGCGCGATAGTGAGCAAGCACGGTCCGCGTCGCAGCCTGTGCATTCTCTCTGCCACGGAGCTCGCTGTCATGAGTACCCCGATTGATCTCACTGCCCTGAAGGAACGTCAGAAAGTCGCTTGGGCCAGTGGCGACTACGCCGTGATCGGCACGACTTTGCAGATCGTCGGTGAAAGCCTCGCCGAGGCTTGCGATCTGCGCTGTGATGAACAGGTGCTGGATGTCGCCGCCGGTAACGGCAACGCAACCCTGGCAGCGGCGCGGCGCGGTTGTGTGGTGACCTCGACCGATTACGTCGCGGCACTGCTGGAGCGTGGTCAGGATCGCGCCCGGGCCGAACATCTGGAGGTGATTTTTCAGGTGGCCGATGCCGAGGCTTTGCCTTTTCCTGATGAAAGCTACGACGCCGTGTTGTCGACGTTCGGCGTGATGTTCGCGCCTGACCAGGTCACCGCCGCTAATGAGCTGGGGCGGGTCT
>NZ_RCOD01000097.1:0-4479 GCF_004307505.1 Pseudomonas sp. Sample_11 | reverse complement strand
GGAGGAGGGGGCGGTGGTTGCGGGTGAAGTGCCGCAGGAGTCGCGGACCTGATCTGATTTATGCGTTGCATGCCCCGGCCTCATCGCGGGCAAGCCCGCTCCCACATTGGTTTTGTATACGCCGCAGAACCCTGTGGGAGCGGGCTTGCCCGCGATGAGGCCAGAACAGAAACCCTCAATTGCGGATGAGTTTCCTGCCTATCTGCTCAACGACTACCTGATCCAGCTCTACCCAAACCTGCTGCTTGCCGGCAATCACCGCCGCCACCGGCACGCCATCGCGATACACCAGCCGATTGCTCACCAGCGCCGGCACTTTCACCCCGGGCAACAACGTCCCGGCGAGATTCAGCGGATCAACCCCAGACACCGCCACCAGGCTGCCGTCCTGCGGGCGTCGGCGTACTTCGCGCAGCAAGGGAATGGCTTCGGGCAAGGCAAACTGCTCGCCAGCCAGACCACTGACAAACCGCCCGCCACGAATCTCGCCCCGCGCTTCCAGACGATGAAAGGTGCGCAGCAATTCCCGCCAGCTCGGCAACCAGTCCGCTTCGCGTTCCAGCAGACGCCAGAACACCACGCCGTAGCGGCGCAGCAGGGTCATGGCGACATGTTCGAGTGTCTCGGCGGCATCGGCTGACGAACCCCGGCGCAGCAATGCCCAGCGCCCGGCATCGTCCATGCCGCCGATAAACGCCCCGCGTCGGCGTCGACTGCTGCGCTGCTGGCGCTTGCTTGCAGGAGTGATTAGCGCACGCAAGCCGGCGAAGCTGTCGGCGTTCACCAAACCTGCGGCGACCAGTTCCTGCAAGGCGATTTCCAGTTCGCTGCGCAACAGGCGCGCTTCATGAATCAACTCATCAAAAAACAGCGCGCCATGCTGACTCAGCGCCTCGAAGACTTTCTGTGTTTTCGGCGATAACTCACTCACTGGCGTCTGTTCCGCCAATGCACTCCACAAACCCACCTGGCTACGCGGCAGCAGCACAATCGGTGTACTGCGCAATGCCGAGCCGCTGACCTTCTGCCGCGCATTGATGCGCGTCCACACCAGTTTGCCGTTGCGGCACAGTTCATCCAGCCAGCTCGGCGAATAGTCCTTGAGGCGTGCCGGCAGGATGTCGCTGTCCCACGCCGAAGCTGCCGCCGGGTAGCCTTCGAACTGGCCGACAATCGCCGGCAGCACCGCACTGCCCTGACCTTGGGTGGCCGGCGTCAGATGCTGCCAGTCGAACAGAAAACGCATGAAGTCCTGCAATGCCACCGGTTCGATTTCCCGGCGCAGGCGCTTGACTGTGTAGCGATGGATGCGCGCCAGCAGATGGCGTTCGCACCATTCTTCAATCGCGCTGTTCGGCGTGAACTGGCCGCGCAAGATGTAACCCTCACGCTCCAGTTGCGCGAGGGCCTGATTGACTTGCGCGGCTGGCAGCGCGAGCGGCTCGGCAATGGCCGGCAACGGGATTGGCCCAAAGGCGCCGAGGCGGGCGCGGATCACTTCGACCAACGCCTCATCGAATGCCCACGTGTCGTCGAATCCGGGCAGCGCGACTGCTGCGCTTGCCAACGTCGCCTGTGGATAAAGTGCTTGCAGGCAACTCAAGCGTTCGCGGGCCAGCCATAACTGATGCTCGGCGTCGATCCGCAACAGGCAGGCGCGGCCGCTGGCCATCAGCGTTTGCAGCCAGTCCGGCCAACCCGCGTTGGCGCGGGCTTCGGCGTCGCTGATGCAGGCAAGGCTCATTAGCGCTTCATGCATCTCATCCAGGGAGTTGGGCGACGGCCAGGCTTCTTCGCGCACTGCGGTGATCGCATCGGCATCGAGCGCGCCGAGATCATCGGTCGACTGCGGATCGCTCCAGCGTCGATTGATCACCGCTTGCGTGCGGCGTTCCTCCAGCGGCGCGTCGTCGAGAAACGTGTACGGCCGGGCGCTGAGGATTTCTGCCGCCAGTGGCGACGGAGCAGGCAGATCACGGGCGATCAGGCGCACCTCGCCACGCTCCATGCGCCGCAGCAGGGTCAGCCAGCCTTCGCTGTCCATCGCTTCGTGCAGGCAATCGTCGAGGGTCTGTTCCACCAGCGGATGTTCGGGGACTTCGCGCTCGCCGGCGAGGTTTTCCAGGCAGGCGATCTGGTCGGGGAAGACGCTGGCGATGAGGTCTTCGCTTTTCATCCGTTGCAGTTGCGGAGCGACTTTGCGTCCGCCGGTGAAGCGCGGCAACGCCAGCGCCACTCCGGCATTCCAGCGCCAGCGCACGCCGAACAACGGCGCATCAAGCACCGCTTGAATGAGCGTGTGTTCAGCGCTGTTGCTGTGCAGGTAACGCCAGACCTCGTCGAGCTCGAAGCTGTGGCTGGTGGACAGCGACAGCACGATCGCGTCTTCGCTGGCGGCGGCCTGCAACTCGAAGTTGAAGGTGCGGCAGAAACGCTTGCGCAGGGCCAGGCCCCAGGCGCGGTTGATGCGGCTGCCGAACGGCGTGTGAATGATCAGTTGGGTGCCGCCGGACTCGTCGAAAAACCGCTCCATCAACAGCGTGTCCTGCGAGGGCAGGGCGCCGAGGGTTTGCCGTGCGCGCGCCAGATATTCGACCAATTGCTCGGCGCTGGCGAGGTTGAGGCCGAGTGTGGTGGTCAGCCAGTCGAGCGCCGGTTGCAGATTGCCGGGGCTGGCGCTGAGCAGCTCATCCAGCTGCGCTTGCAGGCGCGCGACGGCCGCCGACAGTTCATCACTGCGCCCCGGCGCTTCGCCGAGCCAGAACGGAATGGTCGGCGGCATGCCCTGCGCATCCTCGACCCGCACTTTGCCGCTTTCCACCCGCAGGATGCGGTACGAGGTATTGCCGAGCTGGAACACGTCGCCGGCGATACTTTCCACGGCGAAATCTTCGTTGACGCTGCCGATGTTCAAGCCCTGGGGTTCTAGCAATACGCTGTAGTCGGCGTTGTCCGGGATGGTGCCGCCACTGGTCACGGCGGTCAGTTGCGCGCCACGCCGGCCACGCAAGGTGCGACTGACGGCATCGCGGTGCAGGTAGGCGCTGCGGATGCCCTGGCGGCCGTTGTAACCCTCGGCGAGCATGCTCAGCAGGGCCTGATAGTGTTTTTCGTCGAGATCGCGATACGGCCACGCTCGGCGGAACATCGCCAGCAACGCGTCCTCCGACCATTCCTGGCAACTGACCTCGGCAATGATCTGCTGCGCCAGCACGTCCAGCGGCTTTTCCGGAATGTGCAGCGTATCGAGCTCGCCCCGGCGCACGCAGTCGAGCAGGGCGGCGCACTCGATCAGGTCATCGCGGGTGGTGGCGAACAAACGACCCTTGGGCGTGCCGCCGACCTGATGTCCGGAACGGCCAACCCTTTGCAGAAACGCAGCAATCGAACGCGGTGAACTGATCTGGCAGACCAGGTCGACTTCACCGATATCGATGCCCAGTTCCAGCGACGCGGTGGCGATCAGTACCTGCAACTCGCCGCGCTTGAGCCGTTGTTCGGCGTCGAGGCGAAACTCCTTGGCCAGGCTGCCGTGGTGCGCCGCTACGGCCTGCTTGCCGAGGCGCTCGCTCAGATGCCGGCTGAGGCGCTCGGCAAGGCGTCGGGTGTTGACGAAAATCAGTGTGGTGCGGTGCTCGCGGGCGAGTTCGGCGAGGCGCTCGTACACCAGTTCCCAGACATCATTGGCCATCACCGCCGACAGCGGCACCGGCGGCACTTCGATACCCAGATCCCGAGGGCGGGCGTGGCCAATGTCGACGATTTCGCAGGGGCGATCGTGACCGACCAGGAATTGCGCCACGGCTTCTACCGGTTTCTGCGTGGCGGACAGGCCGATGCGGGTCAGCGGTTCGGCGCACAACGCTTGCAGTCGTTCAAGGCTCAAGGACAGATGACTGCCGCGCTTGCCGGCGGCCATCGCGTGGATTTCGTCGATGATCACCGTGCGCGTGGTGCCGAGCATCCTGCGCCCGGATTCCGAGCCAAGCAGCACGTACAGCGATTCCGGCGTGGTGACCAGAATGTGCGGCGCGCTCTTGCGCATGGCGGCGCGGTCTTTCTGCGGCGTGTCGCCAGTGCGTACGGCGGTGGTGATGGTCAGCTCCGGCAGGCCCATTTCGCGCAATTGCGCAGTGATGCCAGCGAGCGGGTTCTGCAGATTGATCTGAATGTCGTTGGACAGTGCCTTCAGCGGTGAGACATAGACCACCAGGGTTTCGGCGGGCAGACCATCGGGCTGTTCCAGACCTCGATGGACAAGCTCATCAAGCACGGCGAGGAACGCGGTCAGGGTTTTCCCCGAGCCAGTGGGCGCGGCGATCAGCGTCGACCGGCGCTGGCGAATCAACGGCCACGCACGGGCCTGAGCGGCGGTGACCGCCGGGAAAGTCTTGTTGAACCAGGCACTGACGGCGGGGTGAAAACCGGCCAGCGCACTGTTGGCGGGGAGGGGCAGATTCATGACTGAAGTTATGCGGG